>JAYEOL010000026.1:60372-66784 GCA_034722995.1 Candidatus Cloacimonadota bacterium
CTTCTTTGACTTCACTTAGTAAGGAAATCTTATTTTCTATCTTCTTTAATCTTTCAGAACAAAGCTTGATTAATTTAATGCCTTCTTCATAATATTCTAAAGATTTTTCAATATCAACATTCCCCTCTTCTAATAAATCAACTATTTCTTGTAATCGTAATAAAGCTTTTTCAAATTTTATTTCTGCCATTTTTTACCTTTCTATAATTACTAATAAAATTCCATCTGAAACAGTAATAGAAAACTCTTCCTCGGTTGTAATATTACTAATACCTCTACTACTTGAACGATATATTTTCTCATTATTGAGAGGAAATTTCAATGCCGATGTTTCTTTAACTATCGTAAAATCTGTAAGCGAAATAAGAGAAATATTTTCGCCGATTCTGGCAGGTATATAAACCTTGTCTGTTACGACATAAATTTCGTTTTTGACATTTAAAAAATGAAATTTAAGACCTTGATTTATAAATTTCTCTATAAGAAAAATATTGGCTAATGAGTGGCCAAGCCTACCATCCACAGCATTAACTAATGTAACATCATTGTATCCATTCTGTGAACAGAATTCAATAGCAAGCTCAGTGTCGCTTTTGTCTTTATCAACAGGAAATTTTCTTACATCGGATTTTCCCTTTAACAAACTTAGATATTCGGGCAAAATAGAGTCAAAATCACCGATCAGGACATCGGGGATAATCCCATTTCTACAGAGATAATTTGCCCCTCCATCTGCTGCTATAATAATCCCGGATAAATCAATATCTAAAGTAAAATTATTATTCTGATAACTAATGGGATTATTACAGAAAATAAAAGCCTTTTTCAATTAATTTGCACTCTATCAGTTAATTATTATTTGATAAATTATGAGAGATATTTTCTATCAACAAAAATTGTGGATTTTTTCTTATTGAAATAATTTAAAGGATTTTTTGTTTTACCGTAAAATCTCACTTCATAATGCAGGTGAGTGCCAGTTGAGCAACCGGAATTGCCCATCTGCCCGATAATCATATATTTGGTTACACTATCTCCTCGTTCAACTAACTGTTTGCTGAGATGCGCATAATATGTTGTATATCCATAACCATGGTCAACTAAGATGTATCTTCCGTAGTCTTTATCATATCCGGTCTCTCTTACCTTTCCATCAGCAGTAGCATATATAAAGGTTCCAAATTTATTGGCTATATCTGCCCCATGATGAAAATGACGAATTTTCGTTAAAGGATGTATTCTCCAACCATAAACATCAGAAATCCTACCCTTTGCGGGTCTCACGGATGGTGTATGATTGAAAATCGTATTTTTTACAGTAAGAAATTTTGTAATCTCCTTATAACTACTAACTTCAAAGTCAATCTGGCGATTGAATAAATCCATCTTCTCAAGTAACTTATTATGCAAATTAAACAGGTCTTCATCAAAAGTATAGAAAGTGGAATCAATATATTGTATACCACCAATACCCATTTGTCTGATATCATTGTCAATTGGACGCATACTTTCTAATCTACGAACAGCTTTGTCTCTATCCTGGAGATTTTCCAGCTTGAACTTCATTGTGTCTAACAAAGCATTTATTTTAGTCATCTCATTTTTCAACTGAGTATTATGTTCATTTAACCTTATCATCTTTTCCTGGTCTAATTTATTATTAATGTATAAATAAGTCATTACACCACATAGAATTAAAAAAAGAAAAATAAAAATGAATGTCATCGTTGCTGATATTTTTGAAAATTGGATACTTCTTACACCAGAAGATGAATTACTTGTTACTAAAATATGCCAAATTCTTCTATTAGACATAATAATTTGCTTTAAACAACCTCTTTTTTAATATAACTTAATTTTATTTTAAAACCTTATTATGTCAAGTTTTACAGTATATTATACGATTCCTTTAATAAATGTAATCAAGTAACATTTGTTTAAGGCTTACTAAATTCTTGACATAATGAATAAACTATTATCTTTTTAGATAATAATCTTAAGGAAAATTATATATGAAAGGTAATATTAAAATAGGCTTGATTTTTATCGGGATTTTCAACCTCTAACGGTTATGTCCAAAAATCTGTTTAACCGCGATGGGGTAGCCTGTTGCGGTTTTTTTTATTGAATAGAAACCAGCCACGAACATGCACTAACTATCACAAACTAAACTTTAATAAAAAATAAAAAAGTTTGTGTAAGTTCGTGTTAGTTGGTGGCTAATAATCTTTTGGAGAAAAATATGTATAAACAAATTGATATAAAAGAAAAACCAGTAGATTTGGAAAAAAGAATTCGGAAATACTGGAAGAATAAAAATATTGCCAAAAAAAGCGAAAGTGTCCGTGAAGGCTCTCCGAAATATATCTTCTATGAAGGACCTCCAACAGCAAATGGTTTGCCAGGAATTCACCATGTGATTAGCAGAGCATTAAAAGATGTTGTTTGCCGTTATAAAACAATGTGTGGATTTCAGGTAAAAAGGAAAGCTGGCTGGGATGCTCACGGTTTGCCAGTTGAAATAGAGGTTCAGAAGGAATTAGGTTTCAATACAAAAAAGCAAATTGAAGAATATGGAATTGAAAAATTCAACCAGAAATGTCGGGAATCTGTATTTAGTTATGAAAAAGAATGGCGTGAGATGACAAATCTTTTAGGTTACTGGTTAGATATGGATAATCCATATATTACTCTCACAAACGAATACATTGAATCTGTCTGGTGGCTTTTAAATAAATTCTGGAAAAAAGGGATGATTTATGAAGACAATAAAATCGTGCCTTATTGCCCAAGTTGTGGAACACCCTTATCCAGCCATGAAGTTGCACTTGGATACCGTGAAGTAGAAGACCCATCTGTATTTGTAAAGTTTAAAGTTAAAAGTAAAAAGTTAAAAGTTAAAAACAATAATATTTATTTTCTTGCATGGACAACTACTCCGTGGACTTTGATTTCCAATGTGGCACTTGCGGTTCATCCTGACCATAAATATGTAAAAATTCAAAATGGTGAAGAGTATTTGATCTTAGCAAAAGAAAGATTGGATACAATCAAAGGTGATTATTCAATAATTGAGGAATACAAAGGTTCTGATTTAAAAAATATTGAATATGAACAATTATTCCCTTTTGTTATTCCTGATAAGAAAGCATTCTATGTAGTTTTGGGAGATTATGTTACTATGGAAGACGGAACTGGTATCGTTCATACAGCTCCCGCGTTCGGTGAAGATGACTATAAAACCGGCAAAAAATATGAATTACCTTTTATCAAACCTGTAAACGAAGAAGGTAAATTTACTAATAAAATTACAGATTGGGCTGGACTATTTGTAAAAGATGCTGATAAATATATCATCAAAGATTTAAAAGATAGAGGACTTCTTTATGATAGAACTCAGATAAAGCACACATATCCCTTCTGCTGGAGATGTAACAGCCCACTTATATACTTTGCTCGGAAATCATGGTATATAAAAACAACCGCATTTGTTGATAAAATGAAGGAAAATAATGCCAAAATCAACTGGTATCCAAAATATGTTGGCGAGAAACGGTTTGGAGATTGGCTTGATAATAATGTTGATTGGGCATTAAGTCGTGATAGATATTGGGGAACACCTCTAAATATTTGGATTTGTGAAAATTGTAAAACTCAGGATTCGCCTGATTCTATCAAAAGTTTGATAAAAAAAGGAAAGATGCATAATGGAAGTCCTGTGCCTGAAGATATTGAACTCCATCGTCCTTATGTTGATGATATTGAATTTACCTGTCCTAAATGTGGGGGGAAAATGCATCGCACACCAGAAGTAATTGATTGCTGGTTTGATTCCGGCTCAATGCCTTTTGCACAATGGCACTATCCTTTTGAGAATAACGATATATTTGACACCGAGCTTTTCCCTGCTGATTTTATAGCAGAAGGAATTGACCAGACAAGAGGCTGGTTCTATACTTTGCTTGCTATTTCAACCTTTATAAAGGGAGTTTCTTCATACAAGAGCTGTCTGGTTAATGACCTTGTTTTAGACAAGAATGGTATAAAAATGAGCAAGTCAAAAGGTAATGCGGTAGATGTATTTTATATCTTTCATAAATATGGAGCGGATGCAACTCGCTGGTATATGCTTGCAGTCAGCCCACCGTGGACACCAACAAGATTTGATGAGGAAGGAATAAAGGAAGTTAATAATAAATTCTTCGGAACTCTAAAGAATGTCCTGTCATTCTTTGTTACTTATGCAAATATTGATAATTTTGTTTACGATAATTATAAGATTGATGCCAAAAATAGACCAGAGCTTGACCGCTGGGTTATCTCAAGGCTAACTTCAATAATTAAAAGTGTAACAGAATTTAATGAAAAATTCGACCTTACTCGCTCTGTTCGTCTAATTCAAAATTTTATTATCAATGATGCAAGTAACTGGTATGTTCGTCGTATTAGAAAGCGCTGCTGGGCACCAGGAATGGAAGATGATAAAATCTCTGCATATCTGACTCTTTATGAAATACTGCTAAATGTATCTAAACTTTGTGCACCTTTTGCTCCATTTGTTTCAGAAGAAATTTTTAGAATACTTACTGAAAAAGAGAGCGTTCATCTTGAGGAATTTCCTGAATATGATGAATCACTTTCCGCCAGAGGTGGATCCTTCGGAATTAATAAAAAATTAGAACACGATATGAAAAATGTGATAGATATTGTAACTCTTGCTCGAGCAGCAAGAAATGAGGTACAGATTAAGATAAGACAGCCTTTGAGAACTCTTTATCTGCCTGAAAAATTCAAGGATGTTGTTGAACGAATGAAATCATTGGTTGTTGAAGAAATCAATATTAAAAATATTGCTTATGTTTCTGATAAAAAACAATTTATAGATTATGAAGTAAAACCAAATTATAAAGTTCTTGGACCAAAATATGGCAAGCATCTTCCCCATATTGCTGAAGCATTAAAAAATATGGATGCCAATCATATAGTTGATGAAATCAATAAAAATGGCTTTTATCATCTTGATATAGAGAATGTTGAAATCAAACTAACTGCTGAAAGTTTGGATATCATAACTCATAATAAAAAGAATTTTGTCTTTGAAGAACAAACAAATGTGTTTATCGCTCTAAATATACAACTTGATGAAGAATTGATTTTGGAAGGTTATGCAAGAGAACTGGTTAATAAAATTCAGTTTATGAGAAAAGAGAATGATTTTGATATTATGGATAGAATTAAGATCTTATATTTTTCTGCTGATGGTGAGATAAAAAGAACTTTTGAGCAGTTTGGAGATTATATTAAAAGTGAAACTTTGGCTGTGGAACTTGTTTCTCTGGATAGCTCAGATAATATGAAGAAATGGGATGTGAATGGGAAAGAAGTGTTTCTTTATTTGGAAGTGGTAAGATAGATTTAATTGTTGCTAACTGTCTACAAATTTCGCAAACTAATTTTATACATCAATCTTAACCCCCACAGGACAATGGTCTGAACCCATCACATCCTGGAATAACAAAGTATCTTTTTCTTAATTAAAATATTCTATTTTAAACGATAAATCTCTTTTCTATGACCAATGGATACAATTTCAACTCGCTTTTTCTTTTCATCAATTTCATAAAGAATTCTATAATCTCCAACTCTAATTCTATAGCCTTCTCTACCTCGCAGCTTTTTTACATTTGAAGATTTTGGGTTTTTCTTAAGAGAAAGCAACCGCTTAATTATCCTATCATGAATTTTCAAAGGTAGATGACTTAATTCCTTTTCTGCTGATCTTTTTAGATATATTTTATAATTTTGTTGTCTTATCATTTTCGTTCGGCTAGATAATCTTCCAATGGCCTTGACGGTTCATCATGACGTTGCACAAGAATCATTGTATCAATCAGGTCTTCCCTGAATTCTTTATCAACAAAGAGCTTTTCAATAAAAATATGTCGTTCTTTTTTGGGAAGACTCCTAAATGCTAACCAGAAGACATCAGCTTTTGCCTCTGAAATTTCCATTGCTTACCACCTTTAATTGTATAATTTATTCTTAAGTGAGTATTACATAGATTTGAAAATATTTATTATATTTGTTAACACTTAATATACTGAAATAAAAGTCAAGTTTTTCATCCAATTCAAAAATCAGATTTTAAATAGTAATCTCTACCCCCACAGGGCAATGGTCTGAACCCATTACATCGGATAATATAAAGGCATCTTTTAATCTATTTCTTAAGACTTTTGATATTCCGACATAATCAATACGCCATCCGATATTCTTTTCTCTCGCGTGGAACATATAACTCCACCAGGTGTATTGTCCTGGTTGTTTGTGAAATTCTCTAAATGTATCTATAAATCCTGCTTGCACAATATTTGTAAATCCCGCTCGTTCTTCATCAGTAAAACCTGCATTC
>JAYEOL010000026.1:66884-70949 GCA_034722995.1 Candidatus Cloacimonadota bacterium
GTGGAACATATAACTCCACCAGGTGTATTGTCCTGGTTGTTTGTGAAATTCTCTAAATGTATCTATAAATCCTGCTTGCACAATATTTGTAAATCCCGCTCGTTCTTCATCAGTAAAACCTGCATTCACCCTGTTCCTTTCTGGATTTGCTAAATCAATTTCTTTATGTGCTACATTAAGGTCTCCACAAAAAATCACTGGTTTTTTCTTCTCCAAGTTTTTTAGATAATACAAAAAGTCTTTATCCCACTTTTGTCTATAACTTAACCTTGTAAGTTCTCTTTTAGAATTGGGAGTGTATACATTTACTAAAAAATAGTCTTCAAATTCTAATGTAATAAGTCTTCCTTCTTTGTCGTGTTCTTCTATACCAATATTATTGATAACGACAATTGGTTTAATCCTAGTAAATATCGCTGTTCCTGCGTATCCTTTTCTTTCTGCATAATTCCAATAATCATAATATCCATCAAAATGTAAATCAACCTGACCTTCTTGTAATTTTATCTCTTGTATACATAAAATATCTTGCTTTTCCCTTTTGACAAATTCTGTAAATCCTTTGTTTAATGCAGCTCGCAGGCCATTAACATTCCAGGATAGCATTCTTACTGATTTCATATTTAGTCTTTTCCAAACAATAATCTGTTAATCAACATAAATTTTGCCTTCATAAATAATCTTGATCTCTAACATTTTGCTCTTTTAGAAATATATTAAAAACAATTTAATTTTTAAAGGATGTATCAATTAGTTCAATAAAGTATTACATTCTCAAAATATACTTTTCAATTTCTTCCCTTTCTTCTGGAGTTGTCATAAGAATTAAAGTATTCTCCGATTCAATAGCATAGCTTTCAGAAGGTTTGTAAATCCAGCCACTTTTTGTCTTTATGGCTAACAATAATGTATTATGGTACTTATTAAGATTCAGCGATGAAACGGGTTTCCCAATAAACCGCTCAGAAACAGTTATTTCTTCAATTCGCAAATTTTTATATTTATCCCTCAACATTGTATCTAAGAATGATACAGCCGTAGGTCTTATCATTTCAGATGCCATTCTAAGCCCTCCAATAGAAGTTGGAGAAATTACAGCATCAGCCCCTGCCTTTTTCATTTTCTCAACATTAATTAACTCATTACAACTTGCGACTACTTTTATGTCTGGATTCAACTGTTTTGCGGTCAAACTTATTACCAGATTTATGTTATCATCCTCCATAGCAGCAAATAATCCTCTCGCTTTTTTAATTCCAGACTTTAATAGAACATTGTCATCAGTAGCATCACCTTCTATGTATATCTGATCTGGAAATATCTCTAAAAGCCTTTCAGTTCTCATTGAGTCGGCTTCTATTATCAAATATGGTCTTTGGGTTGTATGAAGCTCATTTACAATGTGCAAGCCCACCTTTTCAATACCGCATACAATAAAGTGATTTTTAAGTTTTTTAATCATTTTCTCCATTTTTCGTCTCCTAAAAGTTTCTTTCAATTCGCCTTCTACTGCAAAGGCAGTAAAACTTGAAAACACATAAGTTAGAATCCCTATGCCAGAAAACGCCAAAAATATTGTAAATAATCTCCCGCCAGGCTTGGTTGAAAGATCAATTATTTCCTTATACCCAATTGTAGCAATAGTAATAACTGTCATATAAAGGCAATTCAAAATAGAATATTGCCTACTCCCGATAAACCAGTAGGCTATTGTCCCTATTAAAACAACTATTATGAGTGCTAAACCCGCGTACAAAAGTTTCTTTAGAATTTTTAACGATAAAGTATCCTTCATCCCTATCCTTAATCTTTATATTAATATTGAACTCAAATTCTATAAAACTTGGTTAACTTTAATTAATGAAGTATTATAAATCTATTTTAGATGTCAATAAATTTACAATAAAAACTGTCGGAAACAATTATGTGTAATTTTTCAGAATGAAAATTGTTGACACAAAATAAATCAGATAGAAATTGCTGATAAGTGCGCCCGTAGTTCAATTGGATAGAGCATCGGACTTCGGATCCGACTGTTGGGGGTTCGACTCCCTCCGGGCGTGCCAGTATTTCAACGCTAAAAAATTTGAATTTTATGTATAATATTTTTATATGGAAATGATTTTTATAAAAAAATTTATTATTAGCTATTATAGTAAATGAAAAAATGATAATTAATCAAGCTAAAATAATTGGAATTCTAAAAGATTCTCTTTATAAAGAAAATCTTGGGGAAATAAAATGGAAAATTACTAATTTAAAAAATAATTTAAAAAACTTCAAAGTTGATAAGCTGGGAATATTAAACATAGCTTCCAATGGTCAAACAATAAATGTAAGTAGAAAATACATAGAAAGTGAATTACAACAAATTTTAGAAACAAAAACATTAGAAAGAACAAAACATTATCTAAATAGGCTTATTAAGAGTTTAACGGAGATAAAAACCAGTAAAATAAACGATATTAATTTAAATCGCTGGAAAGAGTATAATGATATATTAACAGATAGCCTTTGGATTCTTAATAAAAGAGATAATTCAGGTGCTCACTCTGCTGAGTATTGGGGCAACTTCATTCCACAAATTCCAAACCAACTTCTAAGAAGATATACTAAAAAAGGAGAATGGGTTTTAGATCCTTTTCTTGGTAGTGGAACTACTTTAATTGAATGTAAAAGATTAGGAAGGAATGGGATTGGTGTAGAATTACAAAGTAAAGTTGTAAAATTAGCAAAAAAAAATATAGAAAAAGAAAGAGATATTTTTTCAAAAGAAGTGAGAACTGAAGTAATAAATGGAGATAGTACTCAAATAGATTTCAAAATTGAATTAAAGAGAATAGGGATTAAATCTATTCAATTTTTAATAATGCATCCACCCTACTGGGATATAATAAAATTTAGTAACGATGAAAAAGATTTATCCAATGCTAAAACAATTGAAGATTTCTTAATTGCTTTTGGAAAAGTTGTAGATAATACTTGTCAAATTTTAGATAAAGAAAGATATTTTGCAGTTGTTATTGGTGATAAATATTCTAGGGGAGAATGGATACCTCTTGGTTTCTATACAATGCAAGAGGTGTTAAAAAGAAAATATACTTTAAAATCTATTATCGTAAAGAACTTTGAAGAAACTAAAGGAAAAATGAACCAAAAAGAACTCTGGAGATACAGAGCCTTGGTTGGTGGATTTTACATTTTTAAACATGAATATGTTATGCTTTTTAAAAAGAAAGAAAGGAGATGATAATCATGGTTGAAGAAATTAAAGTGGGTGAAATAGTAAAAGATATTTGTGGTGATGTCGGTGAAGTAATTGATATTGAGCATACAGACAATGAAAAAGTATGGCGATATATCTTGGCAGATTATGACGAAGATGGAAGACATACTTGGCCATCGCATCCTGATTATACTCGTAATTTGTATTAAGATAAATAATTAAGTGTAAAAATTCAATTTATTGTGGTTGTAGGAGAAATAAATATGCCATTATTGAGCCAAAAAGAAGTTTTAAATCTGAAACTCAGTTGTATTAAAGTGCCACAGTTAAGAATACTTGCATCAGATTTAGGTATTTCTAACAGTGGAAAGTCAGCAGAGATTATTAAGAGAATTTTTGAAAGACAACCAGATGAGAAACTGATTAATGAATTTATCAAAAAAAAATACACTGAGAGAATCAAAGAACGAAGAGTCATTATTTTAGATGAAGATTTGAAGAAAGAACTGATGAAAGTAAAAACTTTTTCATGGGGTGTAGTACAGGGACAATTAGACCAAAAGATACAGGCAGAATATGTAAGGAGATTTGTAAGGTATGAAGATTTATTGAATAATGTTAAGGCTAAACTTCATAATGAAGTAACAAATTATGTGATTTGCACTTGGTATAATCATTGGACAACTGTATTGATTGAGGAACACATAAGTAGTCATCTAAAAGTAATTCCTACTATCAAAAACATAAAAGGAATAGATATTTTCTTTGATGGACAACCATTTGATTTAAAGATAACTTATCTGCCGCATGAGTATAATCCAATAGAAGCAACAAGCAAT
>JAYEOL010000027.1 GCA_034722995.1 Candidatus Cloacimonadota bacterium
TTTTTCATATTCATAAGTAAGATTATAAACACCATTATCCCGATTCACCCTTCGTCCCGATTTATCGGGACTACGGAGAACGGGTATATCGGGAGTGTTAGATCGGATTTGTATTATTTCTTAAAAGTTTTTTCAACCAATTCTTCTATAAATCTGGATTCAGGAATAAAGGGGATGGTTATCTGCCCAAATTCTTTATTTCGTTTATTCCATTCAATAGCAGTTTCAATAGCATTAGAATTTCTTGCCCAGGCTCTACGAGCCACTCCACCCATAACATCCCAATCTAATGCTGATTTGATTATCCTGTCAACTCTTTTGCTTCCATCTAAAACAAGACCGAATCCGCCGTTGAACGCCTTTCCAATTCCAACGCCGCCGCCATTGCTTTCAACAACCATTGTCATACCGCGTGCAACATTCCCAGCAAAGCAGTGTATAGACATATCGGCGCAAACATTGCTGCCATCCTTGATATTAGCTGTTTCACGAAATGGTGAATCAGTACCGCCAGCATCGTGGTGGTCTCTGCCAATCATAATTGGTCCGACTTCTCCATTTCTAACCATTTCATTGAATTTTAATGCGATTTTAATTCTTCCTTCAGCATTAGCATAGAGAATTCTTGCTTGAGAGCCGACCACTAATTTATTCCGCTCTGCATTTTTTATCCAATTATAGTTATCTCTATCTTGTACACGGCGCGTGGGGTCTATACATTCCATTGTAGCTTTATCAGTTTTCATCAAATCTTGATGATTTCCGCTTAAGCAAACCCAACGATATGGTCCATATCCATAATCAAAGCAGATAGGACCCATAATATTTTCCACATACGAAGGAAAGATAAAACCTTCTTTTGGATTATTATTTATAGCGATTGAAACTGCACCAGCATCAAAAACTGCTTTCATAAAACTGTTGCCATAATCCCAGAAATGAGTTCCTCTTTCAGTCATAATTTTGATTAACTCAAACTGTTTCTTTAAAGATGCATCTACTTTTTGTTTAAAGGCATTCAAATCTTTTCTAAGCAGTTTTCGTCCTTGTTCAAAAGTTATACCCTGAGGAGTGTAACCTCCTTCGTAAACAGCATGGCAGGAAGTCTGGTCTGATGCTAATTCTACCTCAATATGATTATCAACAAGATATTGCCACAAATCAACAACATTGCCGTAATATCCGATAGAAGTTGCTTCACCTTTGCGTTTGCTTTCTTGCATCCAGTCAACAATTTCTTTAAGATTATCTGAGTATTTAGAAAGCCAACCTTGTTCTAATCTATTTTTTATTCTGGAAAAATCAACTTCTGCAATGACGCCGACTCCACCAGAAATTTCTACAGCTTTTGCTTGAGCGCCACTCATTCCACCGAGTCCGGAAGATATGAAAATATGTCCTTTAATATCCTTATCTTCAGGAATACCAAGATATAACCTTCCTGCATTAAGCAAAGTTAAATAAGTTCCGTGCACAATCCCTTGAGGACCGATATACATCCATCCGCCTGCAGTCATCTGTCCATAATTTGAAACTCCCATTGCTGCTGCTGTATGGAAATCATCAGAATTATCATACATACCAACCAATAGACCGTTTGTGCTAATTACTCGGGGGCTTTCAGGTCGGGAAGGAAATAATCCAACAGGATGTCCTGATGCAACAACTAATGTTTGCTGGTCTGTCATAATTTGCAGATATTTCTTTATCAATTGATACTGCATCCAGTTTTGGCAAACCTGTCCGCTTTCTCCATAAGTAACTAATTCATAAGGATATAATGCTACATCAAAATCCAGATTATTGTCAATCATTACTTGGATTGCTTTGCCTTCCAAAGTATTTCCTTCATATTCATCAATTGGTTTAGCTTTTATCTCACCTTGCGGGCGATAACGATAGCCATAGATTCTTCCGCGAGTTTTCAATTCTTCAAGAAATTCGGGTGCTAATTTTTCATGCAATTCAGATGGGATGTATCTTAATGCGTTTTTCAAAGCAATTTTGATTTCATTTTTGCTAAGATTAAGACCTCTATCCGGAGCTTGCCTGATATCAGGCTGAAATTCTGGGTTTGGTGGCAGTTCTTCTGATAATTTAATTGTCATTGCTTTTGATACATCTCCAATGGATCCACCTTTGGTGGAAAAGTTTTTATTCATAATGTTTATCTCCTTTTTAACCTCATCCTTAATCCTTCTCCTTCAGGAGAAGGAATCCATCCCCTCTCTTTTTCCGAAGGATCTGCCTTTGGCATGATAGGAGAGGGCCTGCCCCGTGTAGTAATTTTCTCTACTACACGGGGTAAAGGTGAGGTTTATAACTTACATTATTATCTTTGTTACAAGCTTATTTTCAACCTTTTCAAAATATGGTCCTAACTTTGATATATCTAATCCGTCTTCATCAATAATTTTTGACTTAGACGCAACAACATAAACAGGTTTCTGAAAATAATTTGTCAATAGTGCTAATTGTAAAGAACCAACTTTATTAATAAAAAAACTATCAGTAATAGCATCAGCACCAATTAATACAAAATCTACTTTGGAAACATACTTTGATATTTCAGAATCTTCTATAAGTGTAGAATTTATTTTTTGTTCTTCAAAGAATTTATGCAAATATTCACCTTCGCCAAGAGGAAGAGAATGGCAACAAAAAATTTTCGGAATTGAGGTTCTATATCTTTTCACAATTTTACGAACAGAAGAGCTATTGCTGAAGGTAAGTAAATATCTTGGTCTTGAAAACAGAAAAGAAGCATTTTTAATATATGATTTATCAGACAACAAACTAATGAGCTTTTTCAAATTATCATCGCTAATATCATTATTTTGTAAAAAATCTTTTATTTTCAAGATTGGAACCATCACGGGAAATTGCTCAGCAGATTTTCTTAAGAACTCTGTAATTCTTTCCTCTTTATTTTTTAAATGATATAATTTTTTAATTATTTCTAATGCATGTTTGGATAATTCTTCTGCACCAGAAGTTCTATTTAAAAGAAATTGCTGTATTTGTTCGTCAATCTGTGGCATAATTTATATTTGTTTTTCAAAATTATCAACTATCCATGCATCAGAAAAATATACTTTATGAACATTCTCCAGGTCCTGTTTTAATATCTGTTTTCCTGATAATTTAAACTTTTCAGGATTATCGCTGATATAAAATGTATTATTTCCAATTCTTTCCCCGGAAGATTCTTCAGAAAAAAATTGTTGTATCTTCTGTGCTACTGTTTCTGCCGAATCTACTAATTGCACATCTTTTCCAACAACTTCTTTGATAACTTTTTTCAACACAGGATAATGAGTACAACCAAGTATTAAAGTATCTATTTTTTGTTCAATTAATTCTGCGAGATATTCTTTTATTATCATTTTTGAAACTTGATGGTCTATCCAATTTTCTTCAACTAATGGGACTAACAATGGTGTGGCTTTACTAAAAATATAGCAATCTTTAGAAAGTGCTTTCAATGATTTTTCATAAGAACGGCTCTTTATCGTTCCATAAGTTCCGATGATGCCAATTCTTTTATTTCTGGTTACCTCAAGTGCTTTTATTGCTCCTGGCTCAATGACACCTATAATTGGAATGTGAAAATGTTTCTTTAGTTCATCTATTGCATAAGCAGAAGAGGTATTGCACGCCACAACAAGAATTTTAATATTCTGTCTTATTAAAAAAGTTGCATTCTGAAGGGAGTATTGTATTATTGTATTTTTAGATTTTGAGCCGTAAGGAACACGAGCAGTATCACCAAAATAGATAATATCTTTTTCTGGTAATTTCTTTCTAATTTTTCGAAATACAGTAAGACCACCTACTCCTGAATCAAAGATTCCTATTGGTTTATTCATAAATTTAACGCATCCTAAATATTTTATGTGTCAACCCCGTGTAATACTATATTTCACGGAGTCAACCCAGATGCTACTATTTATTAAAATAATCATCTTTTAAAAACAAAACATATAAAGTATATTACACGGGGTCAAGTTTTGAAGCTTCAAATAAATATCAAATTTTAAATTAAGATTATATATTTGAATTTATTCTATTGTTTAATTTATTCGCAGTAAGTCCAGCATCTTTTGCAAAATCTTTTGAGTCTTTATCTTTACTGGCAAATATTATCCCTCTCGATGAATTGATCAAAATATTTGGTTCGTTTTTTCCAACAGCATTTTGCATCACAATATTAAGGTCTCCACCTTGTGCACCAATACCTGGAATAAGAAAAACAGTGTCTGGTAAAAATTTTCTAATCTCTTTAACTTCTTCATCATTGGTTGCACCAACAACTATCCCAATATTATCAATATCCCATTCTTTAATTTTCTGGCAAATACGAATATATAGCTTCTGCTCATTTTTATCTTCAAAATTCAAAAAATCATTACTTGATTTGTTTGAAGTAAGTACCAATATGAAAATATATTTGTCTTGATATTTTAGTAGTGGTTCAATTACATCAAATCCCATTAATGGATTAACAGTTATTGCATCTACATTGAACTCTTCAAAATATGCTTTTGCATATTGAGTCATCGTATTTCCGATGTCACCTATTTTCACATCAAGAATAATAGGAATATCAGATGGGATATAGGATATTGTTTTTTTCAATGCAGAAAGTCCTCTATTACCATCAGAAATGTAGAAGGCAAGATTAAGCTTGTAAGCAGCAACATATTTGTGCGTTGCATCAATAATTCTTTTATTGAATTCCCAGATAGGGTTTTCGTAATTTTCTTTTAAGAATGAGGGTATTTTTAAAATATCACTATCTAATCCTACACAAAGAAGGGAATTATTTTTCTTTGAAATTTTTCTGTATTTTTCTATGAATTTCATATAAAATCCTTTAAGCCTTCAGCTTGTCATTTATAGTCATATGCTACTTCGTAGCGTTATAGATAGTCATTAGGACAATTTGGCTTAATGACAGCAAAGCGTTATGACAATAAATGACGGCTTTAGCCATTTTGACAGCGTAGCGTTATAACTCATCACTCTCTTGTCTGCCCAACAATATAGCCATCAATAGTATCAATCATTTCAGCGAGTTTTGGAGATTCTTGTTTTATATCTTCAATAGTGGGATTGTTAATATATTTCTTTTTCTCAGTTTGAACAAGTTCAAAATCAATTTTGGCTCGGGTTCCAAAATGATTTATTAGCAATCGTGTAAGTCTTTCAGAAACATCGTTAAGTGTCTGATATGCTAATTTAGATGTGGTAGTATAATGCAAGAAATTATTTCTGATTGATTTCAATTTAATTTTTGAAAGATAAATAGCACTAACTGGCATTTCATTTCTTACTTCTTTTTCTATTTCTGCCCATTCTTTATCTAATAGTTCTTTAGTAATATTAATTTTTTTAAGATCTTCTTCTCCAGTTTTTGCAGTTTGAACAATTTCAGGTTCTATACCAGGTTTTTCTTTCTCAATTCTTTTTCTGGAGACAGTTTCAGAAGTGAATTTAATTTTTGCAGGCTTAGTTTTCGGGATATAAGATTTTTGTGCTTGTTCAGCAACAATCATATCTGACTTTAATCTATCAATAGAAACTAATTTCTTCAAGTTAGTTAATTTCAATAATGTGGTTTCAAGAAGAAGGACTGGATGTGAAGAGATTTTTAGTTTTTCTTTTGTATCTATTAGAATAGTAATCGCATATAAAAGATTTTCTTCAGAGAATTTTTTGCTGAATTTAGTTAATTGCGATACATCATCAGAATGGACTTCCTCAGGAGTTATTCCAATTTTCAGCATTAAAATATTTCTAAGATATTCAATGAAACCAAGCGTAAGTTCATTAATGTCATTTCCTTTAGCAACTGTATTATGGAAATTTTCTATAACTTCTTTATCATCATTTTCAACAATATTTTTAATTAGAGTGTGATAAAAATCTATATCAACTATTCCAAATATTTGCAGGACATCATTTTTTGCGATTTTCTTTTTACCCAGGGATAGAATCTGGTCAATTAGACTTAAAGCATCTCGTAGACTGCCATCCGACTTTTTAGCAATTAGGAATATTGCAGAGTCTTCAAAATCTATTTGTTCGTAAGGTATAATCTTTTTTATCTGGTTGATAATTTCCTGAATTGGAATTCTATGGAAGTCGTATCTCTGACAGCGGGAGGTAATTGTTGGCAGGACTTTATGCGGTTCTGTGGTAGCAAAAATGAACTTTACATTTTTCGGCGGCTCTTCCAGAGTTTTAAGTAAGGCATTAAAAGCATTTTTAGACAACATATGGACTTCATCAATAATGTATATTTTGAATTTTGAACTTTGGGGAGGATACAAAAGTTCATTTTGCAAACTGCGTATATCATCCACCCCTGTATTTGATGCACCATCAATTTCAATAACATCTGCAGAGGTGGAATTAGTGATTTCCAGACAATTCTTGCATTTATTGCAGGGTGTAATTGTTGTTCCTTCTTTGCAATTGAGTGCCTTTGCGAGAATGCGTGCCATTGAAGTTTTGCCAACTCCACGAGGTCCGGTAAAAAGAAATGCTTGAGCAATATGGTCTGTTTTTATTGCATTTTTTAATGTCTCTGTAATATGCTTTTGTGCAACTAATTCATCAAATGTTTGAGGACGATATTTTCTTGCTAATACTAAATATGACATACTCTCTCCTGCAGGCATTTTTGTCAAAAATGATTACTATTGTAATGTTTGTCAAAAAAAGAAGATAATTGTTTGATTTAATAAAAGATTACAAAGGTTCTGAGCCCTTATACACGCAAAGGGGTAGGTGTAGGTTAAATCTGCACCTACCCGAACTTTTTTCTGTTCGGTAGGATTAAAATCCCAGTTTCTCATTTATCAAGAAAATTTTTATCCTATCTGGAAAACTTTGCTTCATCGTAATTACCAAATGGTTACAGATTCGTTCTGGACTGTCACAATCTTCACAGAAGCCTGATTCTACACAAGGGACATTTTTATTTAATCTTTTTGCATTAATTGGTGCTGCATAATCAAAGATTCTATCAATAGCTTGTTCACTATTATGAACTATTTTATTCATACCAACAAATAGAAATACCTTTTTGGGACCAAAGGTAATAGCAGCAACACGGTTGCCATATCCATCTATATTTACAAGCTCTCCTTCCCAAGTAATGGCATTGGTTCCTGTGATGAATAAATCAGCAGTGAGAGCCTTTTTACGAAGCGCAAAAACCTCATCCCTTGATAAGCCGGGTTTATATGGATTTATTAAATTGTAATCATTTTGAACTAAATAATCAAAAAGTCCAATTTCTTTTACAGTAGTGGAACCGCCAAAACCAATACCTGCATTTTTATCAATTTGAGCAATTACACTTGTAAGACATTCATCTTTGGTTTCAAAAATTTCAATTAAAAATCCGTTTTTTTCTAATGCAACTTTTGTTTGGTTAATTAGCAAATCGTTATGCCATTTAACAAATTCTGACATTTGAACTCCTATGTTTTGCCACAAAGGCACCCCGATACAGTCATTCTTCCTTACGGGGCAAGCAAAGACACAAAGAATTTAGTTCTGATAATATTCAAAATATTAAATGACAAACTATCTTAACAAAATCATTTTTTTAGTAATAGATTGGTTTCCACAATTGAGTTGATACAAATAGATTCCATTTGGAAGCTCTCTGCCATTTCCATCTCTAACATCCCACTCAACTTTGTTAATTTTGAATTTTGAATTTTGAATTTTGAATTGCTTTACAAGCTGTCCTTTTACATTATAAATTCTTATCTTTGTGTCCTTCGTGTTCTTTGTGGTTAAAAATGAGATTGTAGTTGTATTTTTCACCGGATTGGGATAATTATAAAGCAATATCTCAGGTGATGGCATTTCTTGCTCTTCATCTACTGCTACAATATCACCAAAATTTATCTTGAAACTGCAATAGGTAATCTGTCCACCGGTAGGGGGCCCTTGCCCTTGAAGGTATGAGCCATAATCATTATCATCAAAATAATACATATAAACCTGCCCCCAACCATCTCCTAAATCTACAATCTGGTCACAAATGTATGGATAAACTGTGATTTGGTTCGCAAAACCTGGAAAGACTTGACTGTAAATATCAGTAAGTTCAATAGGTTCTGTCCAGTGCTCGCCATTATCTTTTGAAGCAGAAACAAAAATAATTGGATGCTCTAAATAATCTTGATATGCAGTATCACCATCTTCGGCAAACATTAAATATGTTCCATCAGCCCAAACCTGCACCATCCAGTTGTTGTCAAGATTGGTAGCTTGTTTTTGTCCATTCTCATGAAATATTAAACCTCCACCGTCATATCCGCTAACTGCATGACTGTAATGAACCAATGTATCTCCATTCTCGTCAATTTCCCATGGCACAGGTGGCCAGACATTACGCCATTCTACAATATCGTCACCAAACCAAACCATTTCACAAGCAGAAATAAAATGAGTAAGATAACAATACCCTGTAGGATAAGTAAATCCATATCCTCCAGTATAGCACCAATGCAGATTACCCTCCCCGTCAAATAATGCTGTGTTATGAAAACCTAAAATTAGAACCTCAATGGAATCAGGCACATTACCTGGGGGATGTTGGAATTGTAAGAGATTTTCTATTGCTGGTGGCATGCCAAAATCATACAGGGTCCATGTTTCACCATAATCTAAAGATTCATAGACAAAGAATCCTTCTTCAACTGGTGGATTGGGTGGCACTTCAAGATAGGCAGCATAGCCTATAAAGGCAATTCTGCCGGGATTTTGCTTATCAATTGCAAACGACCAGTAAGGTATAATATCCTGTTCACACCAATCTGTAAACATTGGGTCGCCATTTTCATTTGTAATCTGATTATTAAGCCAACCTGGTTGAATTATCTCCTCTGGATTTTGAATGTCCTTATAAATTATCTGAACATTCCCATAAATAATGCCTATATTAGTTCTTAATACATATACACGAGCATAACCATCACCAAGCGGAGAATTACCTACAAATACCTGTGGCCCGAGAAATTCATTGCCTAAGGTATCAGAGCTTGGGATATAGTAAGGAGGTGCCCAGAAACCAGGAAAAATGTTGAGATCAAAATCATCATAAGTAATAGGAGTTACAGAAATTTCATCCCAGCATTCGTGCCAAGAAACAACAGGATTTCCGCTGTTTATTATATTAAGAATATCAATTGAACCATATCCTTGCCAACCATAATAAGGGGGACTGGTAATGATTTCTGGTACGAAAATCGTACTATCACTATAAATATAAAACCAGTACATTCTACGATTAGAAGTAGTAGAAGATTGGGCGTGAAAAATACCATATAATCCATTACCATTTCCCTCATCCTGCCATCTTAATGAATAGGGTGTATATCCACCTGGCATATAGTCATAATAACTTGTCATCAATTCAGTTGGAAGACTTATAAATTCCCATTCAGGTGCAGGGATTGTGTCATACCTTGTGTTAATATTTCTTATTTCTGTTTCAATGGGATAATACTTCATATTTGGCTGGTTTAATTGTCCAAATAGAGTTGTAGAGAATAAGGTAATTAAAATAAAGCCAATAATTAAACTATTTTTTGTCATTTTTCACCTCCATAACCTTTTTGATTTAAAATAGATTTTTTGTCAAGAAATAAAATATTTGACAGAAAATTTAGCAATATATTGTTACGGAAAGAAAAATAAAGAGGAGTCTATGCCAGATATAAAACCATTCAAAGGATTGCGACCCGAACCTAATCTTGCAGAAAAGGTTGCCTCTCCGCCTTATGATGTACTCTCTTCTGATGAAGCAAGAGAACTTGTAAAAGATAATGAATTTAGTTTCTTACATATTTCTAAACCTGAAATAGATTTGCCTAAAAATGTAAATCAATATGATAAAAAGGTCTATAAAAAAGGTGCTGAAAATCTAAAAAAGTTTATAGACAAACAAATATTAATCCAGGATGAGAAACCCTGCCTTTATATCTATCAATTGATTATGGGTGAACATAAACAAACTGGTATTGTTGCCGGAGCTTCTGTAGAAGATTACAATAACGGGAAAATAAAAATTCACGAGTATACAAGAGCTGATAAAGAAAAGGATAGAGCAACACATGTATATGTTCTTAATGCAAATACAGGTCCTGTTTTCCTTACATATCATGCAAAAGTCTCAATAAATAATATTGTTCAAAATATTCAAAAAAATAAACCAATTTATGATTTTACAAGTAATGATGGAATAAAACATACAATTTGGAAAGTTGATGATACTATAATGATTGAGCAAATTCAAGCAGAATTTGATAAGTTGGATTATTTTTATATCGCAGATGGTCATCATCGTTCTGTAGCCGCTTCTCGTGTTCAAGCAATAAAAAGAAAAAATAATCCAAACCATACAGGCGAAGAGGAATATAATTATTTCTTATCAGTTATCTTTCCAGATGACCAGATGTATATTATGGATTATAATAGAGTGGTTAAAGATTTAAAAGGTTTTTCTGAATCCAGGTTTTTAGATAAAATAACTGAAAAATTCGGTGTAATGAAGCAGAACTCTCAATTCAAACCGTTAGAGAAACATACTTTTGGAATGTATTTAAATAATTGTTGGTATAAATTAAAAGCTAAACCTGATACCTTTGACAAAGAAGACCCTATTGAATCTTTAGATGTAAGTATATTACATAAAAATCTTATGGAACCAATTCTTGGTATAATAGACCCAAGAAAGGATAAGAGAATAAATTTCGTAGGTGGTATTCGGGGTTTACAAGAATTAAAAAGGCTTGTTGATAGTGGAGAATATAAAGTGGCTTTTGCGCTTTATCCAACAACTATTCAGGAACTTATGCGAGTAGCAGACGCAAACAAAGTTATGCCACCAAAATCAACCTGGTTTGAGCCGAAATTACGAAGTGGATTACTAGTTCACTTGCTTCGATAAAAAATATATATTAAAAAACAACGAAAATGGCATAACTGTAAATCACATCAAATCTTAAGATGCATTATATGTTGCGGAGAGAACTATGTCTGATAGGTTAGATTTTTCTGGCAGAAATTTATATGAACTTGATAGCTACTCAGTATCAGAGATAGAGACTATTTTTGAAACTGCAAAGATTATGAAACAAATCATCAAACGGGATTACAAGAAGATTCCAACACTTCGTGGGAAGACAATTGCTACACTCTTTTTTGAGGAGAGCACAAGGACAAGAATCTCATTTGAATTGGCAGCAAAAAGATTAAGTGCTGATGTGATAAGTTTTTCTTCAACCGGCTCTTCTGTGAAAAAAGGTGAGAGTCTGCAAGATACAGTATACACTCTTAATGCAATGGGAATTGATTTATATGTTGTAAGGCATAGCTGCCCTGGTGTTCCTCAATTAGTGCATAAATATTCTAACAAACCTGTATTAAATGCCGGTGATGGAAGACATTCTCATCCGACACAGGCTTTACTTGATATGTTCAGTATATGGGAAAGAAAAGGTTCTTTAAAGGACTTGAAAGTTACTGTTGTTGGTGATATTTTGCATTCGCGAGTTGTTCGCTCAAACCTAATTGGTATGAGTAAAATGGGTGCTAAAGTAACTATTTGTGGACCCCGCACCTTGATGCCTCCAAAAATTGAAGAAGTATATGATGCAAAATGCGAATATGACTTGATAAAAGCTGTTAAAGATGCTGATATAATTATGGGATTAAGAATGCAATTAGAAAGACAGGCAGAAGGCCTTTTCCCAGGTTTAAGTGAGTATTCAAAAAGATATGGACTAAGTAAAAATGTATTGAAATATGCAAAAAGAAATGTTCTAATTATGCATCCAGGTCCAATGAATAGAGGAGTAGAAATCTTACCCGAAGTTGCTGATAGCGAGCATAGTATCATTATTGAACAAGTAACAAACGGGGTTGCAATCAGGATGGCTATACTCTTCTTAATATTAGGTGGGAAAACATAAAATAGTCATAAGATTCGCTAATTGGCGGGTCGTCATAAGTGGTTATAACAATTCACTTCGTTCTCTGTCATAATAGCTGAAGCCGTCAGAAATAGTCATAACGCTTCGCTGTCAAATGGCTAAAGCCGTCATTACGCTTTGCTGTCATTGGGTCATTAAGGTTAGAAGATGACAATTTATGACGATTCGTAGAATCTTATGACGCTCCGGCAGGGGCATATGACTATATTTGACGCTCCGTAATGAGCAAATAACCCTTTTCTGGAGAAAATATGATTTTGCTAAAGAATGGTTTTGTTTATTTATCATCTGAGAAAAAATTTGAGAGATTAGATATTTTGATTGATGGAAAGTTTATTAAAAAAATTTCACCGAATATTACTACCAACTCTGCAGTTACTTACGATTGCAAGGGCAGGTATATCTTCCCGGGTTTCGTAGACTTACATTGTCATCTTAGAGACCCAGGGTATACATATAAAGAAGATATTGAATCTGGTGCAAAGTCAGCTGCAAAAGGTGGGTTTACTTCTATCTGTTGTATGCCAAATACTAATCCAACTATTGATAATATTTCTACAGTGAATTATGTAACTCGTAAAGCACGAGATGTTGGAAAGACAAAAATATTTGTAATCGGAGCTATGTCAAAAGGTTCACAAGGCAAGGAAATTGCGAATATCGGCTCTATGATTAAAGGTGGAATTGTAGCAATTAGTGATGATGGTAATTGTATTCAAAATGCCAAGCTTATGCTTAATGTTATGCGTTATGTATCAATATTTAAAATACCCATTATCTCACATTCAGAAGATTATTCACTTTCTAAAGATGGTCAGGTTAATTATGGCTATATGTCTACGAAATTGGGACTGCCAGGCATACCAACTTTAGCAGAGGAAATTATGGTTAGTAGAGATATTATGCTTGCTGATGTAACAAATACCAATATACATATTGCGCACGCATCAACAAAAAGAACCGTGGATTTAATCAGGTATGCAAAAAAACAGGGTATAAAAATAACCGCAGAAGTCACTCCGCATCATCTAATCCTTACGGAGCAGGCATGTGAGAATTTTGATACAAATACAAAAATGAAACCCCCACTCCGTTCTGAACAAGATAGGCAAGCACTCATAAATGGATTGCTTGATGATACTATTGATATTATTGCAACTGACCATGCACCTCATTCTGACTACGAAAAGGAGTTAGAATTTATCAAAGCACCGTTTGGTACAATTGGTTTTGAGAGTGCTTTTCCTGCACTTTATACAAATTTTGTGAAAACTAAAAAGATAAAATTTGAAAAACTTATTGAGAAAATGACATCCCGCCCTACAGAAATAATTGGGAAAGAACTTGGTAAAATTGAAGAAGGAAAGCCTGCTGATATTACTGTTGTTGATCTAAATAAATCATATACATTTACTGAAGAAGAGATTTTGTCAAAGTCAAAAAATAGCCCTTTCCTTGGAAATAAATTCTGGGGAAAGATAGAAATGACTATCTGCGATGGAAAGTTTACTTGGAAGATATAATATTAATAGCCACGAAGACCCAAAGACACGAAGTTTATTTTGGAGTGCGAAAACGAATCCGTCAGCTGACGGATGAACTTTTCGCTTTGATGATTCGCTGTCCTGTCCCGACAAATCTGGCTCAGCCTCTGGCTGAAAGTTCGTCGTTTCACTCCTCGTTTCAGCACTCCTACTTTTAAATTGTTTAAGTGCTATTACGGAGTGCGAAAACGAATTCCGATTTATCGGAATGAACTTTTCGCAATTAAAGGCTAAGTAATGCTTTACAAATTATTACCAATAGTTGAAAAAGAAATTATTAATAATAAATATTTCATCCTTACCTTTTCCAATTATGATATGGCAGGCCAATGCTATCCAGGACAGTTCTTTCGGCTAAAAAATCCACAACAAAACTTTCCCATTTTACCACGACCATTTAGTATTCACAATGTATATGAGAATAAAGTATCATTCCTGATTAAAAAGGTTGGAACAGCCACTATTCAATTTTCTGCGATGAAAGTTGGACAAAAGATAGCCTTGTTGGGTCCTCTCGGAAATGGTTTTACTCTTCACCAAAATAAGAAGATATTAATTGTCAGTGGCGGTATTGGATATGCACCATTCCCTTTTTTGGTTGGTAAACTTAATCAAATGAAGAATGAGATATTTTTTTTTCATGGTGGGAAAACTGCCGAAGATATTTTTTCAAATGATGTAATAGATTTTACTGAAGATGGCTCAATAGGGGAGGAAGGTCTTGTTACTGATGGAATTGAGCAATTTTTGCAGAAAAATCAAGTAGATGTTGTGTATGCTTGCGGTCCTCAAATGATGTTGAAAAAAGTTACTGAAATTTGCAAGCAGTTTAATATTGATTTGCAAGTTTCGTTAGAGACGATAATGGCGTGTGGAATAGGGGTTTGTTGTGGCTGTACTATTCGGATAATTGAGAATGGAAAAATGGTTTATAAAAAAGTATGTAAAGATGGTACTGTTTTTGATGGATATAAGGTTGTCTGGAATGAATAAGATTAAAGGTAAAAGGCAAAAGAATAAAGATAGAAAGTTAAAGGTTAATCTGTGTAAATCTGCGTAAATCCGTGGCAAGATTAAAGTATTAGCGTTTTTCGCGTCCATCCGCTGTTTAAATTAAAAAATAATATGGCAGACCTAAAAATAAAAATAGGAAAAATGCTCTGGAAAAATCCAGTGACTGTAGCATCAGGAACTTTCGGATTGGAATATGCAGAATTATTTGATATTTCACAACTTGGTGCAATTGTTACAAAGACAATTACTTTACTTCCAAAACCGGGAAATGAACCACCAAGATTAGCAGAAACAGAAGCAGGTTTGCTTAATTCCATTGGTTTACAAAATCCTGGACTTGAAAATTTTATAAAGAATGATTTGTCCGAATATCAAAAATTTGATACTAATATTATTGTTAGCATCGCAGGAAGTTCAATATCAGAATTTGGAGAAGTAATTCAAGAACTGGACAGACAACCCGAAATTGATGGATACGAAATAAACATTTCCTGTCCTAATGTGGAAAACGAGGGAATTGCTTTTGGAACCGATAAAGGAATTGTGCATAATTTAATTTCTCATTTGAGAAAAATTACTAACCGGACAATTATAGTTAAACTAACCCCGAATATAACTTTCATAGAAGAAATTGCAATATCAGCAGAAAAGGCTGGAGCTGATGCGCTTTCATTAATCAATACTGTTTATGGAATGGCAATTGACATTGAAACAAGAAAGCCCAAAATAAAAAATGGTATTGCTGGATATTCTGGAATTGGGATAAAACCTATTGCATTACAAAATGTATATAAAGTTGCAAAAGTTGTGAAAATACCAATTATTGGAATGGGTGGAATAAGAAATACTAATGATGCATTGGAGTTTATTATTGCAGGTGCTTCTGCAATTGCAGTCGGAACACAGAATTTTGTAAATCCATTGATTTGTTTAGAAATAATACAAGGATTAGAAAAATATCTTGATGAGCAAAAAATTCAGTATAATGATTTAATTGGTTCTGTAAGATAGTTGAATTAGTTTAATTGGTTGAATCAGTTGAATCAGTTGAATCGGTGAATTAGTTTAACCAGTTTAACCAGTTTGGAGGCATCTTGAAATTTAAAAAGAAGATTATAGATGAGAAGGAATTGGAACGAATCCTAAAGCGTTTGGCAAATGAAGTGATTGAAAAAAATAAAGGCTGCAAAGACTTATATATTGTAGGCATCCATACTCGTGGAGTTCCGTTGGCAAAGCGGATTACTCATTATATTGAAAAATTTGAGGATGTGAAAATTCTTGTCGGCTCTCTGGATGTAACTCTCTATCGTGATGACCTTGCACATATTGAGCATCAACCTGTAATTAAAGATTCACTTGTTAGATTTGATATAGAAGGCAAACATATCTTGCTTATTGATGATGTGCTGAATACAGGCAGAACCGCCAGAGCCGCGTTAAATGCTCTACTTGACTATGGCAGACCTGCTTCAATCCAGCTTCTTGTAGTCATTGATAGAGGACATCGTGAATTGCCAATTCAGGCAGATTTTATAGGTAATAAAGTCCCAACTTCAAAAGGTGAAGTAATAAAATTATATTTAAAAGAAATTGACGATAAGGATGAAGTTGTTATTTATGAAAAGTAGAAAACGCTTCGCTGTCGTATACACCTTCGGTGTGTCATTAAGTCAATCAAGTAACTTGCCTGAACTTCGGACAATATTTGGCGCGACAAAGTAGCATATGACTATATTTGACGATTCGCCAATCGGCGAATCTTATGACGCTCCGAAGGAGTCTTGGTTAGGTATTCGCAACTAACTTCCTATGATTGATAATTCTAATATTGGAAAGATTCTGAAAATTCTAAAAAACGAATATATAAAAAATAGAAAGCCGATTGTTACTGAAATTTCGGAAAGAGGTAAAGACCCATATAAAATTTTAATAGGAACTTTACTCAGCTTGCGAACAAAAGATGAAGTAACAAAACAGGCTTCTAATAAACTCTTTTCAGTTGCTGATGTGCCTGAAAAAATTGTAAAACTATCTCAAAAACAAATTGAAAAACTTATCTTCCCTGTCGGCTTTTACCACAGAAAAGCAGAAAATATCAAATTGGTCTCAAAAATTATCTTGCAAAAATATGCGGGTAAGGTACCCGATGAGTTAGATAAGTTACTTGCTCTGCCAGGTGTTGGCAGGAAAACTGCAAATCTTGTCCTTGTATTAGGTTTTGATAAATTCGGCATCTGTGTAGATACTCATGTTCATCGCATATCTAATAGATGGAGTTTTGTAAAAACTAAGTCTCCTGAAAAGACAGAGTTTGCTTTGCGAGAAAAACTTCCTAAAAGATATTGGAAAATTTATAATGACTATTTAGTTTCGTTTGGTCAAAATATATGCAAACCAATTTCTCCTCTTTGTTCGAAATGCAAGATAGAAAAATGGTGCCCAAAAATTGGAGTAAAGGCAAGAAGGTGATATTAAATAAGAAAAGAAAATCTAAAAGGAGTGTAGATTATGGCTAATTTTCATCCAAAAAATATTCTTGTGCTTGGAGGCGGCGGTGCCAGAGGACTTGCACATATTGGAGTGCTTGAAGTATTTGAACAAGAAGGTATTAAATTTGATGCAATAATCGGAACAAGTATGGGAGCTATTGTTGGAGGCTATTATTCCCAAAATGGTTCACTAAATGGGCTTATAAAAAAAGCAAAAGAGTATATAAAAAATTCTGCTTTCCTTAATTCTAAAATAAAATTTTTTGCCGCCAAAGAAGGCAAAAATTCTCTAAATCGTATGATAAATTTTCTAAAGCAAGAATATGTTGTTTCAAAACTTGTTAACGAAAAGTATATTGTAGATGGAGAAAAACTTAATAAGGCTATCTCAAATTTCATTGCAGATGATGATTTAGAAAATTTTAAAATTTTTTTTGTTCCTGTTTCTGTTGATTTAAACACAGGAAAACCGATAGGCATTGAGAAAGGTTCTGCAATTAAAGCGATTCGGGCAAGTGCATCAATTCCCGGAGTTTTTGAGCCTGTGTATTGGGATAATATGGAGCTTGTAGATGGTGGGGTTGTCAGCACAATCCCAGTTCATATTGCAATGAGATACCGACCTAAAACAATAATTGCCGTTTCTGTTGATAAAAAATTTTCCAAAGAAACTCATAAAAATGGTATTGAATTATTACAAAAGGCAGAAGAAATTACAAATTATCAGTTAAACGCATTAAATATAAGTTTAGCTGATGTTATTCTTAGACCAAATGTGGAAAATATCACATGGGCAGATTTTTCAAGAGTGGATGATTTTGTTGAAGCCGGAAGAATAGAAGCGAGAAATAAATTAAAAACGATAAAGAAAGCTATGAGAATTGGTAATAATATATTCAATATAAAAAGATTTTTTAGATGGAGTGCAATCCATATTTCTAAAGAAGATATGTATGATTAATTTATGGCAAGTGGTTATTGGCAAAATCGGTTTTGCTTGACAAAGTAATTTCAAAAAAAATAAAAGAATTTAAAGGTGAAATACACGACATATTGTGTGAATACCCACGAATTCGGGTGGGTTCACGACACTTTTTGTCATGAGTACATATCATTATCAAAATTTTCCTTAAAGAGGTAAGATATGGATAAGAGAGAACTTGGTTCAAAGACTGCAAAAGGTGGATTTGCAAATGAAAAAGCTATTTGTAAAAAGTTTAATGCCTGGAAAAAGGATATAGAAGCACAAGAATGGCTTAGAATAATGGGGTATGATGTTAAAAAACTTGATTCTGTAAAAGCGATTCAAGTTCCTACCAGAATAAAAAGGAGTGATTTAAGTAAGTTTGGAGTTAGTGAAGAAGAATATGAGCAGTTTGTGAGATTCAAAAAAGCCGATGCTCAGATAAGAATTATCATAAAGATTGGAAACATTCTTAAAATTGAGAATTTATCCCTAAAGAAAGCAAATAAAGATGCTGACTATAATCAAATTGATAAAAGAAGTGTTGACGGCTATCAAGAGATGTGGAAATTCTCGGATGAAATTGCTTTTTGGCTTAAACTTTTTACAGGAGAATTAGAGCCTAAAAAATACTCAAAAAAAACCGGCATTAAAAAATTCAGAGATAAAAGACGCTTGTTCTTGAACGAAATGTCAGAAGTGATTCAAAATAAAATTATTAAATTTTTTGATAGAAATAGAATTATAATAATAAGCGATATAATCAAGGGAAGAGGTGGATTATCGGCTGATTGGATGTTAGTTACAAGACTTAACAAAGAAAATAAAACAACAACTTGGACACTTAAAGATATTAATGTTGTGATGAATTTCTTTGGCAAAGGGGAAGTGTGCGTTTCACCACGAGGAAGTTTATATATTGGAAGAATTACTACGCAAAGAAAAGGTGGAACTCCAGACCCGACAAAATTACAATTCAAGATAAAACCATGTCAGTTGTTCAAACTGGGAGAATGACAATGGAAGTGGACAAAATATATTTAGGCGACTGCATAGAAATTATGAGAACATTACCCGATGAATCTGTAGATTTAGTGTTTGCGGATCCACCTTTTAATATAGGAATAAAATATGATGTACATAATGATAATATGCCGTATGAAGACTACTATAACTGGTCAGAAAAATGGATAAAAGAAACATATAGATTACTTAAAAATAATGGAACAATATACATTGCAATTGGGGATGAGTTCGCAGCAGAGATAAATGTAATTTTAAAAAAGGCTGGTTTTTATTATAGAAATTGGATTATCTGGTATTATACTTTCGGGCAAAATCAGAGGAAAAAATTTAATCGTTCCCATACCCACCTCCTATATTTCACTAAAGATAAAGAAAGATTTACATTTAACGATAAAATTATCAGGGTTCCTTCTGCAAGACAGCTTATTTATAAAGATAAACGAGCAAATCCATTAGGAAAAATTCCCGACGATGTTTGGCAATTTTCAAGAGTTTGTGGAACTTTTAAAGAAAGGATAGGGAAACATCCTTGTCAGATGCCAGAAGATTTATTAGAATTAATAATAAAAACAAGTTCTAGAGAAGATGATTTAGTTTTAGATCCTTTCGGAGGTACAGGAACAACTGTAGCAGTTGCCAAGAGATTGAAACGAAAATTCATAACAATTGAAATTTCCAATGAATATTATAACATCATATTAAAAAGATTAAATGGTAAAGTTGCTGAGATAAAAAGAAATAAAAAAGTTGAGATAGAAAAACAAAAAACATTATTTGAT
>JAYEOL010000028.1:0-15357 GCA_034722995.1 Candidatus Cloacimonadota bacterium
TGCACTCTGATTTTATAAATATTTCTCTTAATGCTGCAACAAAAGAAACTCACGAATTTATCAATCGGGGTTCCAGATGGAACATAGTTCTAAGGAATCTTCAAAGATTGAATTATGCACGAGATGATTTGAAAACAAATTTACGCATCTACGGGCATATGACTATCATAAGGCAGAACTTAATGGAAATTTCTATGTTTATTGAGAGGTTTCAGGATTTTGGTTTTGATACCATTGAATTTGGAGTTGATTTTCGTGTCCCTTTTTATTTGAAATTGCATCCAAAGAAAAAGAGAATAATTCGTATAAATATTAATGAAGCTTTAGAAAAATGTAAAGATAATTCTTTGGTTGACACTCTTAGGTTACAAAAATTGGGCATTGCTTAAAAGATATGAAAAAGAATTTCCTCATCTGAAACTTGATTTAGTCATAAAATCTTACAGAAATCTCATCTATGGTTTCCTCGTCTTTTAATAACTTAACGAAATTTATCGTAACAACAAATCCGGTTGTGTGATTTCTATTTAACTTTGCAGTTATCATTTTTGAACCGAGTTCAAGGCTTCCCGAATAAAGCCTAACGATAACTTTTCTTTTAATGAAAAAATCTGCTTTATTCTCAATTTCAAAATATACTTGTGCCAAAGCTGGAGATAAGCTTTCAATTTCAATATTTTTAACTTCTAAGTATTTATTTAATTGTGTATGACAATATCTTGTGACTAATATTCCAAAGATTGAAGCCAGAATAAGCAAAATCCATATTGGTCTTGGAATTCTTAATTTTCTTGAAGGCTGTCCTGCAGGTCTTTTTATTCTAAACATTTTTATCTATAAACTTTCTTATACTGTAATAATAAACAGACTTTTTTAATTACGAAAAATTTTGCAAGTTTTTTAGAAAATATTTAACAAGTATTTTTTTGAAACTTTAGTTTTGTTAGTTAATTATGAAGCATTTGGAAAAGTTAACTTAATAGATAGGAATTTGTTTTATAGCGTGTGCTAACTTCAAAAATAGGGTTTTATATGTTGTTTGTTTAGTCTAATATCCGTTAGGCATTTTCAGTCAATAAAAACTTGAGTAAATTTTATAAATATTAATCCAAATAAACTAAAATGCTTGACATAAAAATAATAATATCATAATAAAAAAATTAAAGTATAAGAAAAAAGAGGAAATAATATGAACTTGCATATTCAATACTTAACAGATAATAAAGGGACTAAAACTGCTGTTCAAATTCCATTTAAGGAATGGACTAAATTTATTGAAGCTTATAAATATTTCAGACAATACTCAAAATTAAAAAGAGGTATAAGAGATGCATTTCAGGAGATAAAGCAGATAGAAAATGGAAATGTTGAAGAAATAAGTTTGAATGAGTTTCTAAATGAATGTTAAAGTAATTACTTCTAATAACTTCAGGAAAGAAGCAAAGAGATTAATAAAAAAGTATCCTTCTTTGAAAAAAGAACTTGCTGAACTTGAAACAGAACTATTATTAAATCCTAAGATAGGAACACCAATTGGTAAAGACTGTTATAAAATTAGATTAGCAATTAAAAGTAAAGAGAAAGGAAAGCGAGGGGGAGCGAGAGTCATCACTTATTTAATTGTAAATTTAATAACAAGAAATACTGAAAGATCTTCTGTTTATTTACTTTCTGTGTACGATAAATCAGAATTTGAAACAATATCAGATAAGGATTTAAAGCGATTAATATCAGAATTAAACATATAAGATGTATAAAAAACGCCTAACAATCGTTCCACTTGCCCCAGTGAAATAAAGGCTTTTTTCCGCTTTTATAATGTAAGTTTGCTTACTTGTCAGTTTTTGGGTATTGGAGAGGTTTGAATTATTTCACAGGGCAGGTTTACCCCGTTAGATACTCTTGCTCTGTCCCGATTTATCGGGTCTGGCGGACCATCTAACAGGATGAACTTTTCCGTTAACCTTTATAATTCCAAATTCATAATTCGTAATTCTTAATTTTCTTGAGGGCCGTCCTGCAGGTCTTTTTATTCTAAACATTTTTATCTATAAACTTTCTTATACTATAATGATAAACAGACTTTTTTAATTGCAACAATTTTTGCAGGGTTTTTAGAAAAAATTGTTTGACAATGTTTTTTGAAACTTCTATTTTTGCAACTGAATTATGAAGCATTTGGGAAAGTTAATGTCTTAAATAGGAATTTGTTTTATAGTGTGTTGTAACTTCAAAAATAGGGTTTTATATGCTCTTTGTTTCAGTCTGATATATGTTAGGCTGTTTTTAATAGTATTTTATTATGAAAAGGCTTAGAATTTATGCAGATACTTCTGTTTTTGGAGGTTGTTTTGATGATGAGTTTTCCGAAGATAGCAAGGCCTTTTTTAATGATATTAAAGCAGGAAAATTCATTCTCGTAGTTTCTTCAACCACCTTGCGTGAACTTAACAATGCACCTGATTTTGTTCAGAAAGTTTTAGCAGATTTACCTCCGAGTTCAATAGAACTGTTAGAATATTCTGATGAAATTGGTTTTCTCAGGGATGAATACCTGAAAGCTGATGTAGTTAGTAATTCTTGTAAAGCAGATGCTGAACATGTAGCTTCTGCTTCCATTGCGGAAGTTGATTTTATTATAAGCTGGAATTTCAAACATATTGTACATTATGATAAAATAAGCGGGTATCAAGCGGTAAATTTGCTAAACGGATATAAACCTATTAACATTTATTCACCCAAAGAGGTTATTGAACAATGAAAAAACATAAGCGATTTGATTGTGTACAAATGAAATGGGATATTCAAAAAAAGATTGAAAGAGAGTTTAGAGGTATCCCCGACGACAAATTTAATAAAATTCAGATGGAAAGGCTTTCTAATAATAGTATATTAGGACCATTAATAAAGAAAATTCGTTTATTAAAAACAGCCTAACAATCCAATCCGCCAGCTGACGGACAAAAACGCAGAAGTATTGTAATTTTTGGGCTGGTTGAGTTAATATTAGTTTTTTTGTAATTTATAGGAAAGAAATATGTTGCCTTTTTGCAGCTTATTTCCACCGTTATACCTTTCCAATTCCGACTTCATCCGTCCTCCGTCCCAATTATATCCATTCTCCCCGCCTTCCGTAGTATTACGGCGGACAGGCGTAGTCCCGATAAATCGGGACGAAGGATGAACTACGAAGGATGAATCGGAGCTTCGGAGGATAAATAATTCGTAATTCTTAATTTTTTAAGGGTTTCCCTCTTGGCCTTTTTACTCTAAACATTTTTATCAATAAACTTTCTTATACTATAATGATAAACAGACTTTTTTAATTACGAAAATTTATGCAAGTTTTTTAGAAAAATTGTTTGACAAGTATTTGGGGAGACTTCTATTTTGCAACTGGATTATGAAGCATTCGGAAGAGTTAATGTCTTAGATAGGTATTTTTTTTATAGTATGTTAATTTCAAAATATGTGCGTTATATTATGCACAATGCAGTCTAACATATGTTAGGTTGTAATAAAATAAGGCAGTTTAAAAATGGATTCAAACAATGACAAATTAATAAAATTTTGCATTAACAAAAGGATCTCTTTGAATCCTATTATATGGTCAACAATAATTATTATCAACAGCATTTTATTGAGTGCTTTTTCTATTGTCATTTCATTAAAACAAAAATTACACCCCGAAATATTATATTTCTTATATTTTCCTGCACTCATTATAACAATAATAGTTTTTTATCTGCTTATATCCTGTTTGCTCAAGGATAGAAACACCAATGAAAACAGGCTAAATTTATTATGTTCCGAACCCAAAACATACACAGTAAAAGAAACAATAAATATTGGACGCTCATTAAACAAATATCCCAGATATGTACAAATAAGAGAAAATTGGTCTATGGTATTATCTAGTATTCATGTTTTGTTGCTTTTTGTATCGTTCATAATCTTTAAATAAATCATAAGGCAAATTCCCAGTGCACTTATATACTAATGAATCTAAAATAAATCTTTCAACATCTCTATTGTTGAGATCATATAAATTATATCAAGGAGTAACTCGAATTTTCTCTCTTTTTTCGTTTTCTTTTTTTAATGGCATTTATCATAAACATTCGTAATTCCTAATTTTTTAAAGGTTTCCCTGTTGGTCTTTTTATTCTAAACATTTTTATATTTGAGTTTCCATTATCCTAAAATTTAAAACAATATTGATAGCATTAATGAATTTGGAGGAAAAATGAAAAAAGTTATATTTATAATTCTTATAGTATTTGCTGTACTGTTGACTTCTTGTTCAAAAACGACTGAAATAGAAAATAACGAAATATCCGAACCTGATATACAATGGACAAGAATATTCAGCGTATTCAGCGGTATTCATGATTATCACGCTCATTCAGTTAAACAAACTAAAGACGGTGGTTATATTATTACAGGTCGTGTTTGTGATTTTGGATTGGAAAGTTGTGATGCTTTGCTAATCAAAACTGATGAAAATGGCTACGAACAATGGAAAATAACTTATGGAGGGGAAGGGGGTTGTAATGATGATGCTTATTCGGTTCAACAAACCCCTGATGGTGGATATATATTTACTGGATATAAAAGAGTTTGTCAATATCCGTATTTTCGTTCTGATATTTTTCTTATAAGAACTAATTCTTTTGGTAATGAAATGTGGAATAAAACATTTGGTGGCGGTAATGGATATGATGATATTGCTTATTCAGTGCAATGGACTATGGATGGAGGATATATAGTTGCTGGGGAAACAGGAGGGGATTGGTATATTATCAAAACTGGTTTTAATGGTGACGCTGCGTGGGAAAGGACTTATCAGGCAGCAGGTTTTAGTTCTGGTGCCGCAAAGTCAATTCAACAGACCACAGATGGTGGATACATAATAGTTGGAAGCAGTCATTGTAGTATTAGGCTTATAAAGACAAATGATTTTGGTGATACACTTTGGACAAGAACCTTTTCTAAACCTAATTACAGTTCATATGGGAAATCAGTTCAACAGACTACAGATGGTGGATATATTGTTGCTGGAGATTCGGGGGGTGCTTGGATTATCAAAACCGACCCCAATGGGAATAAAATATGGGAAAAACTCTTTGGGGAAGGGGAAACTTGGTTTGATGATTATTATACAGTTGCAGAAATTCAGCAAACTAATGATGGAGGATATGTTATAGTTGGATATGTTTCATCTGATACTTGGCTTATTAGAACTGATGCTAATGGGAATATGGTATGGGAAAAATTATTTATTGATTATAAATATGGTACGTCAATTAGACAGACCACAGATGGTGGATATATTGTTGCTGGAAGTGGTAAGGACATTGTTTGGCTTATTAAACTTAATAAGGAACAATAAGTACGGTAAGGATGGTATTAAAACCTTATAGGAAATGTTAGAAAAACGACTTAATCCTTTTTTCTAACGATTTTTGGCTTTTTTGAAATGAGCAAATTTAATAGCAATTTCAAACAGCTTAAATCAAAGTAATCTATAGTGTACAGAGTACCTTCTGCCCCTCGCTTCCCTGACAGAAACGCAGACGGGATTTGAAATTTTCAGTTGAATCAGCATTTTGCGTTTCTGCAGGTGAGCTTTTCCGTTATGTATAAGGTAAAGAATAAACACAACTGGGTTTCTACCGCCAATGTGTGCAGATATATAAAATTCTTTTTACACAAATGTTAAATGAAATTGTAAGCAATTTTAATCTCAGGAGGAAGAAGATGAGATATACGAAAGGCCTTTGCTTTTTAACTATTGTAGTCATACTTTCTGGGTGTGCTACCACTCAAGTAGCCAGACTATCCCCAAACCAGATAATATGGACCCCACAAACGGAATTTGGCAGAGGCATCCAACAAAAATTTCTGAATGATTTCCGTGAAATAATAAAAGAAGTCCAGACATCTACCAGCTCATCTAGTGTGAGATTTACCAAAGACGGGATTGCAGTTATTTATCGTCAAGAGGAACCTGGGGTTTATTATATACTATTTTACTTATTTTACAATGTAGTATATAACACCTTACAGACAAACTATCAAAAACGGGCAGCAAGTACATATGCAAGAAACTTGTTCGCTTTGTCAAAGATCATTTCTGCACATCCAAATTTATTTGAGGAGGACAAGATTATAGGCTTCAACATAGTTTTTGCATGGAAAGCTACAAATTTTTTGGAGGATAGATATAAACTTTTTGCGGCACAAGAGGGAATTAATGCCTTCATTCCAAAAGAAGTACTAAGAGATTTTGCTAAGATGAAGATATCAATTCAAGAATTGAGTAGAAAGACCATTTTCATTTCCTCTATTGGTAGGACAGAATTAGATTTTTCTGACACAATATAAGAGCTGTCATAAACTTCACTTAACGGCGCGTTTGCGATTCACTACGCTCACCCAAATGCTTTGGCCACTTCGCAAACACGCAGCACCCTACGACAAGAAAAATGAACAAAACACATAACAAATCGTTCCACCTGACCGCTATTCCGCTGGCGCTTCATAGAGGCAGGTGCTCTCTATCATTATACGTAAATAAATTAAAGGAGTAATCATGACTACTGAAAAATTTACCTTTTTTACTTACAAACTTATATCAAATATTGACTCAGGGAAACACATCCCTATATTTGATATAAAAACTTATATAGAAGAAGGAACAATATTCTCAGAACTTTTTAATATTATAGATGTTCCTCCAAATCACTTTACAAAAGAACAACAAAATAAATTATTAGAAAGTTGGCAAAATTTCAATAACGCTTATTCACCAGAAGATTTAGGTATCAAAAATAATGGACTATGTCTATTATTAAGTTATATAATCCATGATATAAAAGAAATTCTCAATTATTAATTCTTAATTCTTAATTCTTAATTCTCAATTCTTAATTAACGATTTTCCAGTCATTTCCTCTGGCTTATCAATATCTAATATTTTTAAAATTGTCGGTGCAATATCAGCAAGTTTGCCATCACCTCGTAATTTTAAATCTGTTTTATTTTTACACCCAAATATAATAGGCACATCATTCGTGGTATGAGCAGTAAACACATTTTCATTTTCATCCAGCATTTTCTCTGCATTACCATGGTCAGCGGTGATGAGGTAATTATAATTATTTCTTTCAAGTGCTGCCACAACTTTAGCAACCGATTTATCAACAACTTCAACAGCTTTTACAGCTGCTTCAAAAACTCCAGTATGTCCTACCATATCACAGTTTGCAAAGTTTAGGATTATCACATCATATTTCTGGCTATTTATTTCCTTGATTACTCTATCCGTTACAAGATATGCACTCATCTCTGGTTGCAAGTCATAAGTTGCAACTTTGGGAGAATGAATAAGTATTCTATCCTCATTTTTGAATGGCTTTTCAACGCCACTGTTAAAAAAGAATGTTACATGTGCATACTTTTCGGTCTCTGCAATTCGTAGTTGCTTGAGTCCATTATCTTGTAAAATTTCTCCTAAAATATTTGTTAGTCTAATTGGCTTAAATGCAACATTTACATATTTACTGAATTTTATGTCATATTGAGTCATTGTTGTAAAAAGAAGGTTATTAATTTTCTTTGTTTTAAATTTATCAAAGTCAGGACAGACAAAGCAATTCGTAAGTTGGCGAGCTCTATCCGCACGGAAATTGAAAAAGATAATTGCATCATTGTTAGAAACAGTTGCAACAGGGCTTCCGTTTTCTTTAATAACAGTTGGAATGATAAATTCATCTGTAACATCATTTTCATAACTATTTTTCATAACTGCAACAGTATTGGTTTCTTCATTTCCCTCACCATAAACAATTGCTTTGTATGCTTTTTCAATTCTTTCCCATCGGTTATCTCTATCCATTGCATAATAGCGACCAGAAATTGTGGCAATTTTTCCAATGCCAATTTCTTTTGTTTTCTTCTGAAATTGCTTTATGAAACCAACTCCACTGTGTGGAAGCGTATCTCTGCCATCCATAAAAACATGAAGATATACTTTCTTTAGGTTATTATCTTTTGCTAATTTCAAAATAGCCCAGAGATGGTCAAGCGAACTATGAACACAACCATCCGAAAGCAAGCCGAAAATATGTAAGTTTGAATTGTAATCTATACAATGCTTGATAGTTTTTATCAATTCAGGATTTTTAAAAAAAGAGCCATCCTTTATGCTAAGGTTTATTCTGGTAATATTTTGATAAACAATTCTACCTGCACCTATGTTGAGGTGTCCCACCTCAGAATTTCCCATTTGACCTTCTGGCAGACCAACTGCATTTCCAGAACATTTGAGTCTTGTCCAGGGTTTTGTTGCAAAAAGTCTATCCATATTAGGAGTTTTTGCAGCTTTGATAGCATTGCCTTTTACTTCATCAGATAAGCCAAAACCATCCAATATGATTAACATTACTTTATTTTTCATCATATTTTTTTACCACCGAGAACACAGAGGTTTTTTATATTCTTTTTGAATTCCGAGGAGTCGTCATGGATTCATCCTTCGTCCCGATTACATCGGGACTACGAAGAACGGACCATTCCATGACGAACTTACATATCTTTAATGTCAGGGAATGGTCCCTGACAGCTCATAAAATGATTAACATTACTTTGTTTTTCACCTTAAAATTCTTTCGCCACAAAGGTTCATCCTTCGTCCCGATTAAATCGGGACGAAGGAGAATGAACACAAAGACACAAAGAAAAAAAATATAAACTCTCATTCCCAAGCCCCAGCTTGGGAATGCTTAACCTGTATTTGTTTTCCTAGTTTCTAGTTTCAAGTTTCGAGTTTCATAATCTACTCTCAATCTGCATTTTTATCTGCTGAGAACTTTCTAATTTCTTTTCCTTCCAAATTTTTTCTGCATATTTCATCTGTAAAGAAAGATGTTTCCCCAAATCGTATTTTAATAAGATATATCCGAATATCCCATCGCCTTTGAATTGAGAATTAAGCATAATTCCATCAAGGTCATTCTCATACATATAAAGGATTATATCCTCTGTGTGGTATTGACAGATACGAATGTAATTCGTAAGTTTGGGGGAGAAGCGGAATTTTATATCTTGATAAAACAGTATTCCTGAATCATATTTGTCAGCATTTTTATATTGGTGAAATGTGTATTCACCTCTTAGCTTCAGCTCAATTTTTGGATTAATAACCTGTTTCCAATCTAAACGAAAGGTATTTCTTTCAATTTGATAGATTTTACTTTCTTCAGAGATAGTTCTCCATCTTTCAGACTGTTTTTGGTGGAAAGTAAAACGCATTTTAGAAGAACTCCATCTCTTCTCAAATTGTAGAAATTTATCAAAACCATAGGTTGGCATATTCTCCCGATATTTCTGTTTTGGGAACTTGTAGATATCAACATACACATCTAATTTTGTTCCGCCAGACCCGATTCTGTCGGGACTCCGTCTCGGAGCTGGCGGACGAAACGAAATCCCGTAATAAATTCCTGTCTCATTATCAAAATTTCCGCCTGTATGAAATGGGTTGCCATGAAACGCAGGAAAGTACTTATCGTAATTCCTATAAATTATTAGATTCTCAAAATTCTCCTTTTCCCAAAAAATTCCTAAAAGATATGAACCTTTCTTATTAGCAGTAGCTCCTTCACCAAAGAAATTGAAATTGTAATATTTAAGATTATAATCTAATCCAAAGATACTTTGTTCCTGTTTAAAGTGTGAATCAGAAAATGGCAGGTTGTATTTTGTATGAAGTGCAGTAAATCCTATCTGACTTGTATTTCCATAATATAAATGAGTTCCGTAAATTTTTTCTCTTACTTTATCTTTCTTTTCTTTCTCATTTTCGGTACGATGAAAACCTGTTATGTCAATGGTTTTAATACAACCGTCTTGAATATTAGCGTCTAATTTATAGTCAGAATAAAAAGGGATAACACCGAATTTACCAATCTTTAATTTGATTGAACTTCCCCATAAAGAATAAACCTCATTCGTGCTTGTATAAGATTTTATGTCAGAATAATGCTTGATGGGTTGATGTGTAGCATTTCCTCCTTTGGATAATCCTAATTTCGGTGCAAAGAGAATTCCCTGACCAAATGCTAATCTGTAATTTCCAATGATTATTTTATCAAAGATACCAATGTTTTTTGCAGAGAAACTCCCACTCCAGAAATCCCAGAAATCTTTCTCTCCTTCATCCTTTTGGGAAATAAAATATAGCTTGTAATTTTTCCAGTTTATGGAATGTTTTTGATAGAATTTTGCAGGGCTATTATATTCTGAATCAAATTTATATTCTGCTCTAATTCTGTTTTGTAAATAGATTGGAGATGATTTTCCAAATGAAATGTATGGAAGGATTTCTTCTATAGTATCATCCGAAATTCCTGCTTTTTTAAGTTGATTCTTGTTCGTAATATTTTTTTGTTTTCTAAAATGTATAATATTTTCAATCTGAACAGGAGAAAGCCAGGGAAGCATTATCAAATCCTGATATTTAGCATCATTTATGCTGATTTTATTTTTCTTTAGATTTTGAAGATAGTTATACAGTTCAGTTATTTTATATGTTTCCTCTTCAGTTGAAAAGAGTTTCTCCATCTGTTCTTCATCAGCATAAATTTGAGGGGAGAAAAGGATTAAGAAAAAAATAAGGAATAATCTTCTCATCTGGTCAATTGATATGATATTGTGAAGTAATGAGTTATCTCTAAATATTGATGTGTTTTTATTCCATAATTTATTAGAAGGTTATAAATTTTGAATTCTAATCCAGCAGAGAATTGGTTATTAGTAGGTTCAGTATGGAATCCACTTAGAATTCCTAATGTTTTAAAAGGATAATAAACAACTCCAAAGTCAAAAGAGAAGTCATACCCCAGTTCTTTTACCAAGCATATTCCGGATTTTAGATTATCATAAATTTGGTAGGTTATCCCTATTCTGCTTTCCTGTGGGATATCATCATTTCCTATTTTGCTAAATGTTATATTGTAAAATGAGGAGAAGAGCCTGAATCTTTTCACAGTTGCCAGTATTCCCACATCAAACTGGGAAGCATTTTCATTGTTCATTGTAGAGATTTCTTTTCTGAGGAAACGATAGTCAAATCCCAGAGTAAAATTATGGCTGATTTCAAAATTAGTTGCTAAAATGCCAGTTTGTTCTTTGTAAATTTCATTGCTTAATTCTTGTAATCCTGTAGCAAAATTAAATTTTCCGAGACTATATCCAGCTACTAAATTTTTATAGGACAAGTCATTAATAGAAAATGGCATGAAATATGAAGAGGTTAATGAGAGTTGCTTTTTAAAAACTGCCGGATTATAAAAGATGGAGGCTGGACTTTGCTCAAGTGCTGATATATCAGAGACTGATGCCAATTTTGCCGAAGGTGAAAGTTGTAGAAATGCAGAGAACAAAAAAGTTGGCAGCAAAAATAAGATAGGAACAAAGGTTAAAAATTTCATAATCTATACTTTTCCGAAAAACCTTTTTTCGGAAAGATTTGAATAGTTATTATCCTGTCAACTTTTTGGGCATAAAAATATAAGAAAAGAATTCAAGGAAAGGATTCATAAATTCATAAATAAATTGACAGAAATATTAAGTTATATAATTTTTAATAAAAAAGCAATGAGGTGAAATTTAGTGCCAAAAGTAATAATTAGAAAAGGTGAAAATTTTGATAATGCATTCCGACGGTTTAACAGAAAAGTTCAAAGGTCAGGCATTCTTTCTGATCTTAAAAAAAATCGTTATTATGAAAAGCCAAGTGATAGAAAAAGAAGAGAACTGAAAGAGGCATTAAGGAAAATAAAGAAGAATCGGTATTTCAGGAGGTAACTCGGGCAGTAGCTAACCGTATCAATCGGTCTCGGAGCCCAGACTGAAGGGAAATCCCTTTTATTTAATATGGAACTAGTTAATATATTAGCTTATGCAATAATTATCCTTTTTGCAGTCTTAGGATTGAGAGCAGGATTTTTAGTAGGTTTATTACGATTATTTGGCTGGATAGTTGCATTAGCCTTTTCCGTAAGATTTGCACCTGCTATCGCAGGGCTTTTAAAGAATATTTTTTCCATATCTGATAAAATAGTAAATCTTCTTGGTGGTGTTATTGTATTTATTGCTGTTATAATACTATTAAATGTATTTGTTAGTTTGCTCAAAAAAACAGTTAATATTCTGCATTTAGGATTTTTGGATAGAATTTTAGGTTTGATGTTTGGCGGAGTAAAAGCGTTTATTCTGATTTTTCTAATTTCTTTTTCTGTCCAATGGTTACCAATCAGCGATAATAATAAAAGCGTAATTACTGATGCAAAAATTGTCAAATGGATAAGTTTAAATACAGCAAAAGTTCTCTCCTCAACCAATATTGATAAAAAGATTAAAGAAAATAAATTTTACAAAAAATTGTTAGACGAAATCAAGAAAAAGAAAAAGGATGTTTTTAATTAGATACCCAAAACATCATCATAAATGAAAAACGCTTTTGAAGAATTAGAATTCAATAAAGTCAAAGCGTTAATAAAAAATAATTGCACTTCAAGTTTAGGGGAAAAGTTAGTTGACCAACTGCAACCTCTTACGAATAAATCTGAAATTGAAAAGAAGCTTTCGGAGCTTTATGACGCAGTTGAACTTCTATTCACGCTTTCGCGAGGACAGAAAAACAGTTTTAACCTTGATGGATTGGCAGATACGGAAGCTCTATTCCCTCAGCTAAAAAGAGAAGAGTATTTTACCATTCAAGAATTTCTATCCTTTTATCGCAATATCAAGATAGCCAATGCTCTGCGAAGAAATGAATCTATTAAAGAACAAAACTTTCCCTATCTTTTCAATATCGTTAAGAATATTGTAATCACGGGGCCGTTAGAAAAGCAATTTGATTGTACCTTTAACCATAAAGGAGAAATCAAGGATAGTGCCAGTGAAAATCTATCAAGGATTAGAAAAAAGCGTAAGGGAACCAGGAAAAAAATCTACTCACAATTAGAAGACATTCTGACACAAAAACAATATGAGAATGTAATCCAGGACAAAATTGTAACTATTCGTGACCAGCGTTATGTAATTCCTGTTAAGGAAGGTGGGAACAGTATACTGAAAGGTATTGTGCACGGACATTCTCAAACTGCTGCTTCTGTTTTTCTGGAACCGTTATCTGCCGTAGAATTGAATAATTCGCTTATAAATCTGGATGAAGAAGAGAGAGCAGAGATACAAAAGATTCTAAGAGAATTATATCATAACATCCAGGAACAAAAAGAAATTCTACTGCAAAATCTTAAGATACTTCAAAAGATTGATTTCCTTAATGCGACTGCTCAATACTGCAGAGAAATTGGAGCGACTGTTCCAAAAATTCTTTCCGAACCATCACTTAGATTCGCAAACGCTCGCCATCCCTTGCTTTATTCGTCCATAAACGAGAAGGATAAAATTATCCCATTCTCTCTAAATCTGGGTAACGAGTTCAGAACTTTGGTTATATCTGGTGTGAATACTGGTGGGAAGACTGTAACATTAAAAGCTATTGGCTTGCTTACGCTTATGGCACTTTCCGGTTTGATGATACCTGCTGAAAATGCGGAAATAGGTATTTTCCAAAATTTTTTTACAGATATTAATGATGAGCAGTCCATTGAAGATTCAATAAGCACTTTCTCATCCCATATAACAAAGATAAAACTCATCCTAAATAAAGCTACTAAGAGGAGTTTGGTTTTGATTGATGAGCTTGGTTCAGGAACAGACCCGGAAGAAGGCTCTGCTCTTGCTCAGGCAATCCTGGAAAAACTGGTTGAAAAAAAATCCAGGGTTGTTATCACAACGCATCTTAATAAGTTAAAAATTTTTGCATCTGAACATCCTTTATGTGAGAATGCCTCTATGAGATTTGACCAGAAGAATCTTTCTCCAACTTATCAACTTGATGTTGGCTTTCCGGGAAGTAGCTATGCGATTGATATCGCTCGGGAATATGAACTTACATCAGAAGTTGTAACTCGGGCAAATGAACTTATTGACCAAAAAACTCAGCAACTAAGCTATCTACTGAAAAGGACAGAACAGCAAAGGCTGTTACTTTCTCAGAAAATAAATGAGTATGAGCTTAAGACAGCGCTTGCAGAGCAAAACTTAAAATCTTTACAGGAGAAAGAAGAGAATTGGGGAAAAATTGAAAGACAACTTAAGCAAAGAACAGTTCAGGAAGCAGAGGAATATCTTACTGGTTTGCAGCAAAATTTTAATGTTGAATTAAATAAGCTTAAAGCCAATTTCAAGAGGGAAAAGAAGATTATACCCAGAAAAGTTAAAGAATTTTCAAAAAAAGTAAAAGAAGAGAAAAACAAAATTGAACAAAAAAAAGAAGAACTTGCAGAAGTAAAATCTATACCTCTTACGAATCCTGAGATTGGCGACCTCGCTTTGATAAAACCATTGAATATTATAGGTAAAATTGTGAGAATTGATAAATCCCGTAGGTTAAATAACCAACGGGATAAATCTTCTATAAAAATTATTGCTAATGGAATTGTTTACAAGGCGCGTCCTAAAGATTTATATCAGGTCCCGAAGGATGAAAAGGCTGAAAATCTAAGTAAAAAATCAGATAAATCCGTACTAATCCATACAGAAACAAGCCATGATTCTGTCTTTGAATTAAATATAATTGGGCTTACATTTGGCGAAGCACAACCTGAGATTGATAAATATATTGACAAAGCTATCTTACTTGATTTACAAAAAATCCGCATCCTGCATGGTAAAGGAACGGGACAATTGAGAAAGAAAATCTGGAATTACTTGAGAACAAATATTCATATCTCTGACTATTATTCTGCACCAGAGAAAGAAGGTGGCAGTGGAGTCACGATTGCAGTTCTAAAGTAGTATTAGTTTACTGACCAATTGTGATAGAAACAGTCCGCCAGACCCGATTTATCGGGACTCCGTCTCGGAGCTTGCGGACTGTTTATTAAAACACCATTAAAAATTGTGTTAGAATCAGCACAATGTACTTGTAATTCGTAATTTTATATTTATCTCTGCCTGCCCTGTAAGGAAATATGACTGTATCCGGGTGTTCTTTGCGTTCCCTCCCCGCGTCCGCGGGGATAATCGGGGACTGCGGTGAGATATTTACATATGAAGTATACATGTCCCGAAAACAAATCGGGATACACCCGTCTGCCCGTCTCCCGATGTATCGGGAGCCGAGACAGAGGCGCCGAGCCTGACCTGTCTGGGCGAATAGCCTGAAAGGAACATGAAAATTTAACCTCACCCTAACCCTCTCCTTAAAAAAAGGAGAGG
>JAYEOL010000028.1:15457-19771 GCA_034722995.1 Candidatus Cloacimonadota bacterium
TCTGCCCGTCTCCCGATGTATCGGGAGCCGAGACAGAGGCGCCGAGCCTGACCTGTCTGGGCGAATAGCCTGAAAGGAACATGAAAATTTAACCTCACCCTAACCCTCTCCTTAAAAAAAGGAGAGGGAAAGTTTCCCTTCTCCTTGCAGGAGAAGGGGTTAGGGGTTGAGGTAAAGAAGCGATTTTCGTATGAAAACAATAAATGATAAAGACGGACATCGTAAAAGACTGAGAGAAAAGTTTATCAAGTCGGGTATATCTGGCTTTCACGATTATGAAATAGTTGAATTGCTTCTAACTCTTGGAACACCACGAAAGGACTGTAAGCAACTGGCAAAAGAAGCTATAAAAAAATTCAAATCTCTGAAAGGTGTTCTTGAAGCTACAATGGATAAGCTTCAGGAAATAGATGGAATAGGACCTCATAATGCTTTTGGAATAAAACTTTTTCAGGAAATATCCGAACGATATCTAAAAGAAAGAATCATTGGTAAAAAAATTCAATTAAAGTCATCAAAAGAAGTTTATGATTATTTATTCCAATCTATGCAAAAGAATAAAAAGGAAATTTTTAAAGTATTATTTTTAGATGCAAAAAATAAGATAATAAATACTGAAGATCTTTTTGAGGGAAGTTTAGTCTCTAGCGTTGTTTATCCTCGTGAAATAATGAAAAAGGCCATCAATTATAATGCCGTTAGCTTAATTTTTGTCCATAACCATCCATCAGGAAATCCGGAACCTTCTCAAAGCGATAAAGATATTACAAAAAATTTAGTAAATGCTGGAAAAGTTATGCAGATCAAAATTCTTGACCATATTATTATTGGAGATAATAAATACTTTAGTTTTGCTGATGAAGGGCTGATTGAAGAATATAATCTTTGAAACTCGAGTTCTTTAAACCTTGGTTGAGTTTCATGTTGAAGACCATTACAAATAAAAAGGATAATTTGTTATTAAAAGAATTTGAAAAAGGGATATTTTGTTATTCACATTAATTCTAAAATAGGATAATTTTTTGTTGACAAATTTGTTTTTGGGGATAATTTGTTATTATGAAATATAGAGCATTATATAAAAGTTTACTTAACCACCTAAATAAGAAACAGATATCACTTATTATTGGAGCTCGTCAAACTGGAAAAACAACCTTAATGCAACAAATGAATTCATTTTTAAAATCTAAAGGAAATCAAACTTTTTATATATCATTAGAAGATCCTGAAATATTAAGTATTTTAAATACTCATCCTCGCAATCTTTATAATGTGATACCTCCCTTTAACGATAAGAGCAGTATCATACTTTTTATTGATGAAATACAATACCTGAAAGACCCAACAAATTTTCTCAAATATCATTATGATTTAAATAGTCATCAAATAAAAATGATTGTAAGCGGTTCATCAGCATTTTATATTGATAGGAAATTTAAAGACAGTTTGGCTGGTAGAAAACGCATTTTCAGTTTGCCAACTTTAAGTTTTGAAGAATTTTTGAATTTTAAAAATAGAGAAGAAATAGTCCCTTTTATAAATTCTGGTAACATTCCGGAAATATATATTGCAGAATTAAACAAGTGGTTAAACGAATATTTGCTTTTTGGTGGCTATCCGGATGTTGTTTTAGAGTCAAATACAACGGAGAAAAAATTAATCTTAAAAGATATAGCAGAATCATATATTAAAAAAGATGCTTTAGAAGCTAATTTAAAATATCCTGATGCTTATCTTGATATTCTAAGAATTTTGTCTGGTAGAAAAGGACTTTATAATGCAAATAACATAGGAAATGAAATAAATATGAAACATCTAAGTGTTGAAGCTTATGTAAATCTTATGGAGCGCTCATTTCACATTTCAAGAATTCACCCCTTTTATAGAAATTATTCAAAAGAATTAAGAAAAATGCCAAAAGTATATTATAATGATTTAGGGTCACGAAACTATTTTTTAAAAAATTTTGAACCTATTGCATTAAGACAGGATAAGGGAGAATTATTAGAAAATTTTGTATTCAGACGATTTATGGATTTTTATGATATTGATGAAATTAAATTCTGGAGAACTCAAAAAAAGCAAGAAGTTGATTTCATAATTCAGGAATCCAATGCTTATGAAGTTAAGTTCTCAGAAAAATCATTCAAACCTAATAAATATAAATTCTTCCAGGAAAAATATCCAGAAATAACTTTTCATTTAATACATTTTGAGAATGTTCTGAAATTAAAAATAGGATAAAATGTTTAAACCAAATTTTAGATACACAAATAAAATTGTTCGTTCTCTTATAAGTATTTCTGCTGCAAGAGAAATAATTCTCAGTTCACCTTTAATTCCTAAATGGGAAGTCTTTTTACGGCGTGAAGCAATAATCCATAGTGCTCATTCATCCACAAGCATTGAGGGAAATAGATTATCTGTAGAACAGGTTAGCGAATTAGCCAAAGGAAGAGAGATAATGGCTATCAAAAAAGATAAACAAGAAGTGCTAAACTATCTAAATGTATTAAACAATATTGGTAAGCTCACCAAAGGAAATTCTATCTGCGAAAATGACATTCTAAATATTCATCAGTTGGTAACAAAAGATACATTAAATAATCCTGATGATTGTGGGGTCTATCGTAATCGTTATATTGTAGTTGGAAATAGATTTACTGGCGAGGTTTTCTTCAGACCACCTCAAAATAAAGATGTGCCTGTTTTAGTAAATGATTTAGTTCAGTGGATAAATTCAGAAGAACCGAAAGAACTTGAACCAGTAATTGAAGCAGGAATAATCCATTACGAATTTGTGAGAATTCATCCATTTATAGATGGAAATGGCAGAACATCGCGTGTGTTAGCTACTCTTATTCTTTATCAACGAGGATTTGACACCAAACAGTTTTTCTGCCTTGATGACTACTACGATTCAGACAGGCAGGCTTACTACAGAGCATTACAAAGCGTTGACCAAAACATTCTTGACATTACAAATTGGCTTGAATATTTTGCGGAAGGTGTAAATGTAAGCATTCAGGCAGTTAAAGAAAGAGTAATAAGACTCAGCAGTGAAAGATTAAGAAAGACAAAAAGAGGACAGATTGCTTTAACAGAAAGGCAGATGAAGATAGTGGAATTTATAAATCAAAATGATAAGATTACAAATCGTGATGTAAGGGAAATGTTTAAACTTTCCAATAGAGGTGCTTTGGACGAAATAAAAAAACTTATTGAATTGAAAGTATTGAAATCAACCGGAAAAGGAAGAGGACTTCATTATGTGTTGTTTTAAGACTTCACGATTAGGCTCACGATTAACTTCACGATTATGCAAAGAAACTCGACTCGAGTTCGCAGAACCCGAGTCGGGTCTCCGAAACATGCAAATTAAAATCCTTGACCACATTATCATTGGCGATAATAAATACTTCAGTTTTGCCGATGAAGGGCTGATTGAGAAGTATAAAAAGTTTTATATATTATTAACTAAAAGGAACTTAATATGACTAAAGAACAAAAATTCTATAATGCTTTGAAAGACATCTTTGTTGGTGCAAAAGTTGAAGGAGAATCTGGATTTATTAATTTAATGAGAATTAAATCAAGATATTACGAAAAAGGTGTTTTCCCTAAACTTCAAAAAGATATATCAAAAGCATTAGAACCTTTTCCTGATTTTAGAGAAGAACTTTTTGAAAAACTGTATACCTTCTTCCATCGGTACTTCTCAGAAAGTGGCTCTATCTACTTTAGACATACACCGATTCACCAAAATATTTATGAAAAAGTCTATACTGATGACAAAGATGTTATTCTGTTCTGGAAAACCCACATGCTTTATTATGTCAAAACCGACAGATTGTTTAAAAATCTGGAAGTAGAAACGGATGGTTTCAAATTCTTCTTTGATGTTTCTGCTCTTGAACATAAAAAAGCAAATGAGAAGAGAGAAATTGTCTATGAGTTTAAAGAGAAAAGGAAAGATGGAGCAATTGTTTTTAATGTCTTTTATTCTGAAAGAGGCAAGAAAACAAAGATTGTTGAGATTTTAAGGGCATTAAATAGGGAAGGAGTGAGAATAACAGAAGATAGTTTAGAGAATGCATTTAGAGTTTTTGAAAAACAAAGCGAAGTGGATTACTTTATAAACAGGAACGCAAAGGAATTTTTGAAGGAACAGTTTAATATCTGGATTTATCAGTATGTTTTTTCTGGTGAGAGCGAATGGACTGAGAAAAGAATAAAACAATTACAGATATTAAGAGATATTGCGTTTAAGATAATTGATTTTATCTCTCAATTTGAGGATGAACTGGCAAAAAT
>JAYEOL010000029.1:0-7547 GCA_034722995.1 Candidatus Cloacimonadota bacterium
AGACTTTGTATGCTTCATCCAGATTTTGAATTTGTTGGTTCCAAATCAGAAGAAAATTTCTGGTCAAAAAGAAATTACCTTCCTCTATATCATCTTACTGAAGGATTAACTAATAAGATTTTCAGAAAGATTATCTTAAATGTCTTCAAAAGTGAGTTTAAGATATCAGAAACGATTCCTGAGAATATTCTTATAGTTCAAGAGCTATTACCAATTAATCAGGCGTTAAGGAAAATTCAAATGCCAGAAGTAGAAGATGATATTACTTCATCTAGAAATAGATTTATATTTGAAGAATTGTTTTATCTTCAGTTGATGCTCGCGAGAAGAAAAGTCCGCTGGCATAAGTCTGAAGGTATTTCAATGCAAATCAAAAAGATTTATACTACTCAATTAAAGAATATGCTGCCTTTCAAGCTTACCTCTGCTCAGAAAAGAGTTTTGAATGAGATTGTGAAAGACATGAAATCACCATTTCAGATGAATCGTCTTTTGCAAGGAGATGTTGGGTCAGGCAAGACAATTATTGCCCTTTTTGCGATGTTATTGGCAATTGAGAACGGATATCAGGCAGCTATTATGGCACCAACGGAAATACTTGCTACTCAACATTATTTTGCCATTTTGGAGTTTTTAAAGAAGATTGATGTAAAAATTGGTTTACTTCTTGGCGGGAATTATAAAGGAAAGAAAAAATTAAAGGAGCATATATCAAAAGGGGAGATTGATATTGTAATTGGCACGCATTCTTTGATACAAAAGGATGTAGTTTTTAGAAAACTCGGAATCGTTATCATTGATGAACAACATAGATTTGGAGTTATTCAAAGACACTCATTGACTCAAAAGGGACAAGTGCCCGATAAAATAGTTATGAGTGCCACTCCTATTCCTCGATCCTTAGCATTAACAGTTTATGGAGATTTAGATATTAGTATAATAGATGAACTACCGCCAAATCGTAAGGAGATTTACACAAGTTGGATTACTCAGGATAAAAAACCCCAGGTTTACAATTTTATTAGTAAAGAAATATCAAAAGGAAGACAGGTGTATGTAGTTTGTCCTTTAGTAGAAGAGTCAGAAAAATCTTATTTTCGTGATGCCACCAATACTTATAAGAAATTGAAGAGTAGTGTATTTCGTAATCATAGAGTAGCTCTATTGCATGGGAGAATGTCCAATCAAGAGAAAGATGAAATAATGCATGATTTTAAAAATGGAAAAATTGATGTGTTAGTTTCAACAACTGTAATAGAGGTTGGAATTGATGTTCCAAATGCGACAATTATGATGATTGAACATGCTGAACACTTTGGTCTTTCACAATTACATCAATTAAGAGGAAGGGTCGGTAGGGGTGCTTTTAAATCTTATTGTATTTTAGCGGCTTATGAACCAATTAGTGAAGAAGCTCTATTACGTTTGAATACTATGAAAGAAACTAATGATGGCTTTAAGATTTCTGAAATAGACCTTGAGATTCGTGGACCCGGAGAATTCTTTGGAACTGAACAGTCAGGTATGCCAAGATTTAGAATTGCTAATATTGTGCGAGACAGAAAAATATTAGAACAAGCTCACAAGATTGCTTTTCAGATAATTTCTGAAGATTATGATTTGAATTTAGAGAAATATAAATTTCTAAAAGAAAAATATAAGAAGGATTTTTTGAGAAGAGAAAGATTGTTTAGTTTTTGATAAGTTCTGTAATTAATCAATATGGAAAAGTGGAAATCCAGTGGAAATGATTTTCTAAATGGATAAGAATTCAAAGAACTTATTTAAAAAAATAAAGCAACAAATTTGACTACCTGTAATTAGGGATAGAAAAACCAAAAATAATTTAAAAGATTAGTATGGAAAAAACTGATTACAAAATTTTAGTGATAATTTTTATAATTAGTTTAATTTTCTATGGTCTAACTTTAGCTCCAACTGTTCTTTGGGGAGATGATGCCCAATACCAAAGACTTGCTAATAGTTGGAGTGTTAAAATGATTCCAAGAGGACACATATTATATTCATATCTTGTTAAAATTGTAAATATTATTCCTTATTTCAAACTTGCAGCAAAGGTTAATTTTTTCTCAGCTTTATGGGCATCTTTAACTCTGGTGTTATTATTTTTAATAATTTTTTTTATAACACACGACAAGTTCTCAAGTTTATTGGGCATAGTTATATTTGGTTTATCCCATACATTCTGGTTACATGCAGTAAGAGCAGAAGTACACACTTTGCAGTTGTTTCTTATTGCATCATCTTTGTATTTATTATTGAAATGGTATAAATCAAACGGTAAAGGGTTATTATTTTTTTCCTTTTTAATAATAGGAATTAGTCTATGCAATCATATTTTAAGTGTTGGTTTAATCCCAGCAATGCTATTTTTGGTTCTAAAAAAGTCTCCGAATTTAAAATTATCTATAATTACAGCAACACTTGGTCTTATGCCAGGTATCTTAATATTATTATTTATTAGAACTGATTCTATTTCAGTATTTAAGATTTTAGGTGATATTTTTTTTGAGCATAATTTCCCAATATTGAAGAACTTGCTTCTATTTATTCTTTTTCTTATTTACCAATTTATAATTTCAATTTATTTCGGAATTCAAGGTATAAAGTCTTTATATGAACAGAACAAACTAATTTTTTACTTTCTTTCATTTACGTTTTTAGGCAATCTTTTAGAAGTAATTATTCTCCCCATTCATGATCAATATGTGATGTTCCTCCCTGCCTTTTTTGTTTTTGCAATTTTTGTAGGTATGGGTATTTCTTGGTTATTCAAAAAATATAGAATGAACATATTTAAAAAAATAAGTTTCACAGTGTTAATCTCTTTAATACTAATAATTACCTATTGGGGAACACCAATTTTTTTGAAACATTTTAAAATTAATATAATAAATATTCGTTCGCTTCCCAACAGAGACAATTTCACTTTTTTTCTATTTCCACCTAAAAATAGCTATTATGGGGCTTATGATTTTGCCCAAATAACATTAGGTAATTTGCCAATGAGATCTGTTATTTTAGCTGATTTTACTATTGCACAACCGTTATTATATCTTCAAGAGGTTGAAAATTTTAGAAGAGATATTGAGATAAGGGATATTGAGCCTAAAGGGGGCAAACAAACTCAATATTTGCTTGAGAAGAATAAAACACATTCTGTTTTTATAGCTGATAATAATAAGTATTACAGTATCGAGGAATTTAAGGAATATTTCGAAATCATTCCCTTTGGAGATATTTATCAATTAAATAAAATATTTTAATCCATATAATAAAATACTATTTGTAATTTTTTACAGAATAGTAAATCTATTCACATCCACCAATCCTTTGTCAGTAAGCTTAATATCTGGTATTACTTCAAGAGCCAGAAAGGATAGACTGCCAAAAGGTGATTTAAGGTCAGAACCCAAACTCTGAGCTTCTACATTTATTCTATCTAATTCAATAGCCACCTTATGATAATCATTAAGGCTCATTAAACCAGCCACGGGCAACTTCATTATTGATGCTTTGCCTTTACAAGAAGAACTTAATCCCCCTTGATTTTCTATTATTATATTTACCGCTGATTTTATATCTTCATCATTTGTCCCAACTGCTATAATGTTATGACAATCGTGAGCTATACTGGAAGCAATAGCACCTTTTTTCAAGTTAAATCCATGAACCTGACAGGTTGAGATATTTCCTTTTTTGTTATATCGTTCAACTACCACCAATTTTAGAATATCTTTATCTAATGCGATCTCATTTTCAGTATGAATATTTAACTCTTTTGTAATAATAAGCCCATCTTTCACCTCAATAATATGATTATAATATTTATAAGGGATTTTGGGGATAGTGCTAATTTTTTCAGCTTTTAAAGTTTTGAGAATATTATTAGGAATTGACAATTCGGTTTCAACCGGAATAGTTTTTCCATTTTGATATACAATGTTTCCATTGAAAATTACAATTTCAGGTATGAAATCAATAAGATTATTCAATATTTGCAGGTTTGCCTTTTTACCTTTCTCAACGGTTCCAATATTATCTAATTTGTAATATTGTGCAGTATTAAAAGATGCAGCTCTTATTGCTCTTATAGGATTTATACCCAAACTTACAGTTTTTCTAACATTAAAATTTATATGACCATTTTTAATAATATCAGAAGCCAATTTATCATCACTACAGAACATAATATTATCTTTGTATTCATTTAGAAGTTGATAGCATTTGTCAGGACATTTTTCAGCAGAGCCTTCTCTGATGAAAATATTCATTCCAAGAGAAAGTTTTTCTATCATCTCATCATAACTGGTTGATTCGTGGTCATCTGTAATTCCTGCATTTATGTATTTTTTTAAGTTATCTCCAGAAAGATGAGGAGCATGACCGTTTACGATTTTGCCTTTTTCTTTTGCAATTTTTATTTTTGCTAATATTTCAGGTTCATCATTTATTACTGCGGGGAAATTCATTACTTCACCAAGTGCGATAACTTCTTTATATTCAAACATTTTTCTGATTTCTTTTATACCAATTTTTGCCCCAGATGTTCCAAGAGAACTTGCAGGCACGCAAGAAGGTGCTGTAAGAAATACATCAATTCTTGCTTTTTTACTTTCCTCTCGGAAATATTCAAATCCTTCCATTCCAGCAACATTACAGATTTCGTGACAATCAGCTATGATAGTAGAAGTGCCTTGTCTGAGCACAGCTTCACCAAAATGGAATGGGGTTAGATTACTGCTTTCAATATGAAAGTGAGCATCTATAAAACCGGGGCTAAGAAATTTGCCTTTGCCATTTATGATTAACCTTGCAGAGATAGGGGAGTTAGATATTTTAATTATTTCACAATTATTGATTCCAACTGAAGCGTGGAAAATAGTTTCGTTTATGACATCAATTATATTAATATTGTTTATAGCAATATTCATAGATTTTTAACCACCTTTCGCCTGCAAAATAGTAGTCACAAATCCGTCTGGTTGAAACAATTCTTTAGTCAACAGCTGAATATGAACTGGTTCAATGCTTTCTATCTTTTTTATAATTTTATCAATAGGTTCAACATTATTGGTATAAATATACTGCCTTGCTAAACGATTCATTCTTGCGGTTGTGCTTTCAAGACCCATAACCAAACTGGATTTTAATTGTGCCTTGATAGTTTTTAATTCAGATTTTGTTACAGGCTTTTCAATAAGCAGCTGCAGTTCTGATTGTATTAATTTCAGACATTTTTTACTGTTTTCCGGATTTGTTGCAGCATAAACCCCAAAACATCCAGTATCGTGGAAAAAGTCAGTAAAAGAATGAATATCATAAGCAATCCCATACTTTTCACGAATATTTTGAAATAGTCGTGAACTCATTCCAATAGATAGGATAGAATTCAAAACAAGTAATGTAAAACGGTTTTCGTTAGTATATGGAAATGTTCTTATGCCTGTGCAAATATGAGTTTGATTATTCGCCGCATCATAGTAAATATTCTCTCTTTGTTTTATTTCGCTTGCAGGTGAGAATATCCTTTTTTCATTCTTTAATGGTCTTGATTTGTCCAAAGGAAAATATTGATTTGTATATTTAACTAATTCTTCGTGTTCAAGAAAACCTGAAGCAGTAATTATAATTTTTTTTGGATGATAATTTTTGGAGATAAAATCTATACAGATATTTTTATTGATTTTTTTTATATCATCTCTATATCCTATAATTGGATATCCAAGTGGATGGTGAGGGAATAAATTTTCATAAAATCTTTCAAAGATGAGTTCACCAGGGTCATCTTCAATCTCATTGATCTCATCAATAACCACATTTTTTTCCTTTTCAATCTCTATGTCTGGAAAGATAGAATTTTGAATTATATCAGAAAGCAAATCAATACTTTGCTTTAGATGCTCACTTAATATGCGTGCATAATAACAGGTAAATTCTTTGCTGGTGAATGCATTAACAGTTCCGCCTAAAGATTCAAGATAATGTGCAATTTCATACTTATTGCGTTTTTCAGTTCCCTTGAAAAGCATATGCTCAAGAAAGTGAGCAACTCCACGATTATCTGGATTTTCATCCCGAGAACCTGTTTTAATCCATATCCCTACTGCTATTGAACGAACATAATCTATCTTTTCAGATAGGATTGTTATTCCATTTTCTAAAGTTGTTTTTTGATATGACATAATATTATATTATCGTATTATAAATAAGAACTTTGTTTTTGGGACAAAAATTAAATTACAAATTTCAAGAGCCAAATAATTTACCCTGTGAATTCCCGATAAAATCGGGACTTCCTATTTCACAGGGCAGGTAAATATCAAATTCAAAATCCTAAATAACAAATAAATTCTAATCATTGAAGCAAAATGTTTTGGTCATTGAATTATTGGATTTTGAAGTTTATTTGGAATTTGAAATTTGTTACTTGCCATTTGTGCTTTACAACTCCATTTTTTTAATTAATCTTAGTTTGATATTAACTTATTTTCATTTTCTTTTTAACTTCTTCAAAAATAGCATCAGGAACATAATCTTTTATTTTTCCGCCTAAACTAATAATTTGCTTTACCATGCTTGAACTAAGATAAAGATATTTACTTTGTGGAGTGAGAAAAACAGTTTCAACATCTTCACATAGTGAGCGATTAGCAAGTGCTAACTGCAATTCATATTCAAAATCTGATACAGCCCGTAATCCTCTAATCATTACAATACTTCCCTTTCTTTTTACATAATCTACAGCCAGTCCGTCAAATGCTTCAACTTCTACATTAGCTATATCCTTAGTTGCAATTTCTGCAAGATGGACTCGTTCTTCAGAAGAAAAGAGACATTTCTTGTTTGTTTCTTTAGCAATTGCTATTATAACTTTGCCGAATATTTTACAAACTCTTTCAATTATGTCTATATGACCATTGGTGATAGGGTCAAATGTGCCTGGGTAAATTGCTATGTTTTTCATATTTTATTCATATTCCTATGTATTTTTTTGTTCTCGGTTTCTAGTTTCAAGTATCCCACCTTCGCTATGCTTCGGTGGACAGGCAAGTTTCCAGTTTTCCCCCTGAGGAGGATCCACCTTCGGTGGACAAATTTTATTCCCTTTTTGCCATAATTCTTTCTATCTCTTCAATTTCCTTTGGAATCATTGATGAAAGGACTTCACATCCATTCTTAGTTACCAGGACATCATCTTCTATTCTTACACCAATCTTTTCCTCTTTGATGTAAATTCCTGGCTCAACAGTAATAATATTCCCAACCTGCAGTTTTTCTTCTCTATTACTTAAATCATGTGTATCTAATCCGAGATGATGACTAACTCCGTGCATATAATACTTTTTGTATTCTTCGCTACTATCAGTCGCGGCTGGGACGCGCCCAGACGGAGAGGGAGATACTTTGGATTTTTTCGTGATTAATTTTAATCTGAAAAGTGTTTCCGTGACTAATTCAATAGTTTTAGTCTGCAATTCCTTAATAGTAATGCCAGGTTTTACTGAATTAATTATTTTCTTCTG
>JAYEOL010000029.1:7647-18467 GCA_034722995.1 Candidatus Cloacimonadota bacterium
GAGATACTTTGGATTTTTTCGTGATTAATTTTAATCTGAAAAGTGTTTCCGTGACTAATTCAATAGTTTTAGTCTGCAATTCCTTAATAGTAATGCCAGGTTTTACTGAATTAATTATTTTCTTCTGAATTTGAAGCACCTCGTTGTATACTTCTTTCTGTCTTTTATTAAATTTTCCTGAGGCGGGGAAAGTTCTTGAAATATCTGCATTATATTCATTATATTTCGCACCAACATCTAAAAGCACCAGGTCATTTTTTTCAATCTTTGAATTGTTTTTTTCATAATGCAGAATTGTCGCATTCTTACCACTTGCAACAATTGGGGAGAATGCAAGTTTCTTTTCTCCTCGTCTGATACATTCAAATCTGAAATATGCTTCTAATTCATATTCCATCATTCCAGGTTTGGCATGCTCTAATGTACTTCTTATTCCATCGTTCGTATATGAGATTGCTTTCTTTATATTTTCTATTTCCTCCTTGTTTTTTCGCATGCGTAGTTTTGATAAAAATGGAGTTACTTTTTCAATTCTAATTGTAGGGTAATGCTCTTTTATGAGATTTAGTTGTGCTAAACTATAAGAAAGATTAGTATTTATTAAGGAGGTTTCATAGTCATAATAGCACATATTTGATGAGAGTGCATAAGAATGAAGATGCCTTTCAAATTCGTCTGTATAATAAACGGTTTCTATGCCAGAAATTTTCTTTGCATCTTCTTTAGACATTTTTTTTCCAAGCCAGACTTCAAGTTCAGGGATGTTTCTTTCTATAAAAAGCAATTCCATATTTTTCTTGCCTTTTTTATGCATAATAAGTTTAGCATTAGGCACATTAAGACCTGAAAGATAATAAAAATTCCTGTTTTGTACAAATTCAGTGGGTAATGTGCCGGGTCCTGTTCTGGCAGCATAAAAAATTGCAAGTGAATTGTCATCCATCATTCTAAAAAGTTTTTTCCGATTAGAAATGAAAAACTGCTTATTCATATAATCCTTTCTAATTAGTTGATTAATTTAAACCGTAAATTTGATTTTAAATAAAGCTTGGCAATATTTTCATATTTGAAATGTATCTTACTAAATGATACCTACAGATTTCTTAATTACTTAGAATTATTTATCATTAAATAATTCCATCACCTTTTGCATATCTTCAGGCATATCTTTTTTAACAGAAATTTTAGTTTTTGTAATGGGATGGATAAATTCTAATCTGTATGCATGCAAAGCCTGTCGTGTTAAAATTGAAGTAATAACTTCATTTATCTTATTTTTTACTGAAAAGGGTACTAAATTCAACATCTGCTTTTTAGAAGAATATATTTTATCACCCATTATAGGATGGTGAATATATGAGAAATGCACTCGTATCTGATGAGTTCGTCCTGTTTCTAAATATACTTTTGTTAAGTCAAAACCCGGAAAAGATTTTAAAACTTTATAGTGCGTTATGGCTACTTTGCCTTCAGGTCTGACTGACATTTTCTGTTTATTTTTTGGATTTCTTCCATAGAAAGTTTTAATTGTTCCTTCTTGTTCGAGTAAGGTCCCCATCATTAATGCAAGATATACTTTTTGAATTTTATGATTTTCAAACAACTTTTTTAGTAATGAATGAACATAGTCATTTTTAGCAATAATCATTAGACCAGAAGTGTCTTTATCCAGTCTGTGTACAATTCCTTGTCTGAATGACGTATTTAAATTTGAGAGCTTTTTAAAATGATAGATTAGTGCATTGACGAGTGTCCCTTTATAATGCCCGGGAGCGGGATGAACAACCATTCCAGCAGGTTTATTTATGATTGCAATATCATTATCTTCGTAAGCGATATCTAAATCAATATCTTCTGGAACTATATTCTTTTCTTCCGGGAGCGGAATTTTAACTATTATTTCTTCATTGCCATTTAGAATTTCACTCTTTCTGGCAATCTTGCCATTGATTGTAATTAGATTGTTTATTAGTAATTTGTCTATGAAGCTGCGGGAATAAAGGTCTTTTCTTCCAAGACTTGCTAAATATTTATCAATTCGGATTTTTTCATTGCAATGCGTGGTGATGGTAATCTCTTTTTGTATATTAATGTTCTTGTTTTGGTTTAACATTATTTACATTAGTATCATATAATCTTTTTAAATCAATATCAGTAATAATTATTACCATTCCTTTAAATCTTCCTTCTTCATCGTGAATAATTCCGTTTTTGAATGTAATATGTTTTTTGATTTTTGGGAAGTAGATTTTTCTTTCTGGAATCAGTATCTTTTTTGCAATGGCTTCTTCAAAATATTTTAATATCTCTCCTTCAAAATGAAAATCAAGTAAAGATGGGTTGTTTTCAACAGAAGATATTCCGAGTAAGTTTTGTGAATGATTATTAATCAGAACGATTTCGCATTTATCATTAATTATTATAACTCCATCGTTAATATTCTTTAATATTAAATCAAGGCGAGACCGATTTTCAATAATTTTATCTTTCTTGGCTTTATCAAAGTCTCTTAAATTCTTAAGCATAATATTTGTTGAATTAATTAGGGATGAAACTGGTCCTTTATTATACTTTTCAGAGATAGTAATATCCAGTTTTCCTCTCTCTATTTCATTAAATACATTTTCAATAGGTTTGAAAGATTTATTAAGAATAATTGGAATATAGAAGAGTAAAATAATTCCAAGAATAATTTCAACAAAAAGGAAAATGTATTCTATACTAAGCATTCTATCTCTTATCAGGGAAAAAGGGTCACTTCCGTCAGTATAGGAAATTTTTGTAACATAATGTATGATTAGTGCTGATTCAATAATTATAAGAATCAGCAATAGAAGAACTATTATTCTTAATTTTGTTTGAAAAGAATATTTCATAGTCAACTCCTTTCCGTCTGGGCGCCGCGACCGATGAAGAGCCTTATTTTAAACTCATATTATAATTTACATATAATTATAGACATTCACTAATATTATTACTTTTTTTTGATTTGTTTTTCAGACATTTTAATCAATTTATCAATATCTAATTTTTTCCCTATCACTAAAATAGTATCTCGTTCATTTAAGACATCATCAGCAGAGGGAATAAAATTAGTTTCTTCTTTAACGATATTATCTCCGTTTTCAGCAACTGTTGGTTTGGAACTTTTTATAGCAATAATACTTACATTATAATTATTTGTGATGTCTAATTCTTTTAATGATTTACCGATGAAAAATGGGGGTGTTGAAATCTCTACTAAGCTGTGGTCTTTGGAGACTTCCATATAAGTGAATATATGTTGCGATACCAACAGATTAGCAATTTCTCTTCCAACATATTGTTCTGGAAAGATTGTTCTTTGTACCCCCATAATTTTTAGAATTCTCGCATGGAGCACGCTATCAACTTTAGCGATAATTTTTCCGACTCCAATTTTTCGTAAGATTGCTGCAGTGAGAATGCTTACTTCTTTATTTCCACCAATTGCAAGAACTACAGCGTCAACATTATTTATATTTGCAGCTTTCAATGCTTGTTCATCAGTAGAGTCCAGACAGATTGCATTAGTAACAAAACTTCTAACTTCCTCTACTTTTTTTTCATCATTATCGATGGCTATTACTTCAGCTCCTTTTTTCGTCAGGGTTTCTGCAACAGTTATTCCAAATCTACCTAAACCGATTACAGCAAATTGAGACATAGTAATCCTCCTAAAAAGATTTATAAAGATTTAATCTTTTCAATCTTTTCCCGATGAATTCACCCTTCGTAGCTCATCCTGCGTCCTGATTTGTCGGGACAATCTTTCAATCTTAATCATGTCAATAGAATATTACCTAACCATAGAGTTTCAAGTTTTTTATTTTAATCTTCTTTTGTTTTCTAATTTATCCAATTGCTATATTCTCTTCTGGGTAATGATAGTAAGTCTTTATCTTCTTTTCACCTAATGCAAAAGCAATTGTAAGTGGACCAACTCTGCCAAAATACATAAGAAGTATAATCGCAATTCTGCCAATTGCAGTCAAGTTTGGGGTTAATCCCATTGAAAGACCGACAGTTCCAAAGGCTGAAAAGGCTTCAAAAATAATCTTCTCAAAAGGAGATTTTTCGGATAGGCAAAGCACTAAAATAAGAACAATTAATATGGTCAAAGCGATAGCTACCAGAGACATAACTTTTTTTGTAACTTTTGGCGAAATTGTACGATTAAAAACTTCCACTTCTTCACGACCTTTAATGATAGACCAGACAGAAAGGATTAGAACCGCAAAACTGGTAGTTTTTATTCCACCTCCGGTTGAGCCAGGTGAGGCACCAATAAACATTAATACTATCATAAGTAATGATGTTGCATAGCCTATCTTTCCAATGCTCATTGTATTGAAACCAGCAGTTCTTGTCGTTACAGATTGAAATACAGAGGCCATTAATCCATTTTTCAGAGGTAGATTTTGAAATTGATTTTTATATTCAAATAGAAAAATCAATATCGCACCTACAACAATCAAGAAAATTGTTGAGCTAATTACAATCTTTGAATGCAAAGAAAACGATCTAACCTGTTTTCTGTTGAAGATATTATTTTTAATATCTAATAACACTCCAAAGCCTATACCTCCACAAATTATTAGAGAAATCATAACAATATTCATTAATAAGTTGTTTTGAAATTGAGTAAAACTATCTGAATACAAACAAAATCCTGCATTACAAAAGGCTGAAACCGAATGGAATATAGAGTATCCCACGGCTGTTTTGATATCAGGTATAACAGTATGAAATTTGATAAACAAAAGCGCTGTACCTATAATTTCAAAGGAGAAGGTTGTAATCAAAATCGCTTTAATGAGCTTGGTCATGTTCAGTTGACCAGCTTCACCCAAGACACCTTGCATTAACGATTGTGGGCCTAAACTAAGCCGTCTGCCCAAAAGCATAATCAGCATAGTAGAAAAAGTCATAATGCCCAATCCACCGATTTGCAGAAGGAGAAAAATAATTATTTTACCGAATAAAGAGAAGGCAGTCCCGGTATTTAATACTATCAAACCAGTAACACAGGTTGCAGATGTTGCAGTGAAAGTTGCATCAATAAGACCTATGCTTTCACCATCAGAAGATGCAATTGGTAAGCTTAAAAAAGTTGAACCAAGCAAAATAACAAATGCGAAACTGATTAAGATAACCTTTGCAGGATGATTTCTGAATCTTGAAAAAATATTTACAGCTGGTTGTGAAGTAGCAAGTTTGTCTGAAAATATCACAGCCTGGCGAAGAATAACATAAGATTGAAAGATAAGTGGATGTTCTGACAGTAAAAAACAGACAATAACTGCAGTTAGGTCTACAATAATTTTCTTAATGTAATCCAGATTACCTTTATGAAACGCAATTTTTACAATATTAAGAATTGCAAAATAGAACAAACAGATTTGAGTTATTTGGCTGAAGACTGGGAGTGATATTTGTAGTAAATATTTATAAATTAAAAAAATTACAAAAGCAATTGCCACAGGAAACATCAAAAATTCAAGGAACTTCCAATATTTCGGGCTTTCCTTATAATAATTGTACATAGGCATAAATTTTAATAATTTAAGAAATTATAATTAATTTGTGATAGTATTGTAATAAAATATTTTGACTCAATCGCTTTATTTTCCTTTGGAATGATATTTTAACTTTAGCAAAATTAATGTTTAGGTGAAGGTAAACTTACATAAATTTATTAACTTAATAAATGTGTTTAAACCTCTAATTTTTTCTATTAACACTTAGCCGTTTAGCCTCCTTGACTTTCGTGCTTTTACCTTTTAATTTTCTAATATAAAATAGCTTAGCCCGTCTTACATGTCCACGTCTAATTATTTCTATCTTTTCAATCAGAGGTGAATATAATGGAAAAATTCTTTCAACAGCAATCCCATGACTAATTTTTCTAACAGTAAATGTTTTATTAATTAGTGAACCGCGTTTTTGGATTACAATGCCCTGAAAGGTTTGGATTCGTTTTTTTTCTACTTCTACTATTGTAAAATGAACTTTAACCGTATCTCCAGCTTTAAAGGATGGAACATTTTTCTTAATACTCTCTTCACCAATTTTTTCCAATATATCCATGATGACACTCCATTGTTTTAGTTCTATTTTTTGCTTTTATTCATATTCTGCGATTAATCTGTCAAGAGTTACAGAAACCGCACTTCTTACTGAAAGATGATTATAGTCTTTAACTCCTTTGATTCTCTGAAGATGGAAATTGCTCTGGTTAATGACTGCATCAGTAAGTCCATTGCCAGTGCCAAAAAGAATCAATTTTGGAAAAGACCTTTTTAAAATTCTCCTCACTTCTTTGTATTTGAGACTTCCAGAGACTTTTCTTGCACCAGTTGAAATAACGATTGGAATTTTATCAAACTTCTTTTCAATCCAGGCTTTTGCAGACGAAATATCTGGCATAAACTCAATTGTATCAAAAGCATCAAATCTATCAACATTGTACTTTTTGGCAAAGTCTGATTTCCAAAATTTTTTTAGTCGTCTAAAGATTTCCTTTTGAGATTCTTGTGGATTAATGATAAAAAAATTCATTATACCATAAGTTTTGCAAGAACGAGCAATATCGTGCAAATCTAAATTTGTGATAGATGTACAAACAGTTTCTTGCTTTTTATTATATACAGGATAATGCACTAAACCAACATAGATATTATCATACATTAGTTTGTACCCCCCTAAGTTTTGTAAGCTCAACTCTTTTGTTTTTTTGCCATTCTAATATCTTTTTATGATTACCGGAAAGTAAAATATCTGGAACCTTAAATCCCCGATAGTCTCTGGGGCGAGTATAATAGGGGCAGTCTAATAATTTATCTTGAAAAGAATCAGTCTCTGCAGATTCAATATGAGTTAGAACCCCTTTTTGCAACCGTGCAATTGAATCAATAATTAGCATTGCTGGTAATTCTCCACCAGATAAGATATAATCTCCGATAGATATCTCGCGATTTACTAAATGCTCGCGAACTCTGTAATCAATATCTTTATAATGACCACAAATAAGTATAATATAACTTTTCTTTGAAAGCTTCCTTGCAATATTCTGATTATATTTTTCACCTTGAGGCGTTAAATAAATTATGGGAAATTCTTTACTTTTTATCAAATCTTTTCTTTTATCCTTTAGAAAATCAATTGCTTCAAAGATAGGTTCAGGTTTTATTACCATACCAGGTGCTCCGCCATAAGGATAATCATCAACCTGTTTATTTTTGTCATGGCAAAAATCTCTAAAATTTATAAGTTCAACAGAGAGTATATTTTTCTTAATAGCACGATTTACAATGCTTTCGGACAACGGACTTTTAAACATTTCCGGAAAGAGTGTTAGAACATCAATTTGCATCAAGTAATCCCTCAATTGGATTGATTATAATTTTCTTATCCTTCTTTAGAATTTTTTTGACAAACTTATCACAAAAAGGGATGAGAATTTCTTTTTTCCCATCTTTTACAACTAAAATATTATGTGCATTAGTTGAAAAGATATAGTCAATTTTTCCAATTATTTTGCTATCTTTAGAAATTACCTTAAATCCATCAAGTTGAAATTGATATATCTCATCTTTTTTTAGTGGATAAAGTTCTTTTTCAGGAATCATAATTTTACAATTTTTTAATCTCAAAGCCTCTGTTTTAGTATTTACATTTTTAAATTTAATGGATATATTGTTATTAGTAATTTTGCATAATTCAATTGATTCTATACAAACGGTATTATCGGGAAATACAATAAAAATTTCTGATAGTTCTTTAAAATGTTCTGGAAAATCAGTTTCGGGAATAATGGAAACAGAGCCATTATTCCCGATTGTTTTTTTAATAATACCAATGGAAATTAGATCTTCAACTTCCATTCATAATTATTATTACTCAATGATTTCTAACTCAGCTCTTTTACCCTGTTTGGTTGCTACTGAATTAAGAATGGTTCGCATAGCATTAGCAGTTCGTCCACCTTTACCAATGACCTTTCCGACTTCGCCTTCGCCAACACGCAATTCATATAGAGTAACTCTTTCTCCGGCTACCTCTTTAACAGAGACATCATCAGGGTTATCAACTAATGCTTTAGCCATGAATTCGACTAACTCTTTCATTCTTCACCTCCTGCATTGATGTTATTCACTGATTTCTCAGCGCTTTCATTAATTTCAATATTTTCTTCTTCAATTATTCTCGATTGCCTTTTTAATAATACCAATGGAAATTAAATCTTCAATTTCCATTAATAATTGTAATTATTCGAGAATTTCTAACTCAGCTCTTTTACCATGTTTGGTTGCTACTGAATTGAGAATAGTACGCATAGCATTAGCAGTTCGTCCACCTTTGCCAATAACCTTTCCGACTTCGCCTTCGCCAACTTTCAATTCATATAGAGTAACTCTTTCTCCAGCTACCTCTTTAACAGAGACATCATCAGGGTTATCAACTAATGCTTTAGCCATGAATTCGATTAACTCTTTCATTCTGCACCTCTTGTATTGATGTTATTTACTGATTTCTCAGTGCTTTCTCTAATTTCAATATTTTTTTCTGCAGTTATATCTGACTTCTTATTTGAGACTTTCTTACTATACTTCATCTCATGGATTTTTTTTAGAACTCCAGCACGTTTTAAAAGAGACTTTACTGTAGGTGATGGAATTGCACCTTGACCAAGCCAGTAGATTGCTCTTGCTTCATCAACTTTATATTTTAATTCCTTTGGCTTTGGGTCGTAAAAGCCAATTCGTTCAATAAATTTTCCATCTCTCTTTTTTCGGGAATCAACAACCATAATTCTATATGAAGGCTGATTCCTACTACCAGTTCTTCTCAATCTGATTTTTACTGACAATTATACCTCCAAAATTAGATAGTAATTTATTTTTAATATGAAAATAGAGTCAAGTTTTTTCAATTAAAAAATTTCTTTTAATTTTAATATATTGTCAATTAGAATATCTGCTTCCTTCAATTCTGATTTATTTCCATATCCATATAAGCAGCCAATCGTAATGCAGCCATTCTGCTCTCCTGCTTCTATATCATAGAATCTGTCACCAACTACAGCCGCTAAATTGCTATTAAAATCTTTTATTAAGTTTTTTATAATCTTGCGTTTTATTAATCCAGGTTTATCGCCAATACATTGTGTTTTATTCATATATTTATCAAGGTGGAACACATCAATCACGGTATTAAAATAGAAAGAACTACAATTGCTCACCAATGCTAAATTATATTTTTTTCTTTGAAAATACTTCAGGATATCAATCACACCATTAAAAAGTCTGCCTTTGCCATTCCGAAGAGCTTCTGACTCATTTTTTTGTATTCCTGCAAAGACTTCGTCAATAAGATAATTATATTTTGCGGGTAGAATATCCTGATAAAATTGACGAGATGGCTTTCCGACTTCTTTTAATATTTTTTGTGGGGAAGGGATTTCCGAATTTATTTTATGCCTTTTAAAAACATCGCAGATTGCTTTCTGGATAGCACCTACGCAATATGTATCTGATTTCAATAAAGTTCCATCCATATCAAAGATTATGGTATCTACTTTTTCAATGTTTTTCATCTGAAAATCGATCCTAACCACAAAGGACACAAAGCAACCACAAAGGACACAAAGAAAATAATATAACAACATTAATCAATGGAAATAACATTTTCATTCTCCTTTGCGTCCCGATTTGTTTTCTGGACAAGAATATTTCATTTGGATTGAAACGGGTGATAGAGAAATTTATCTGTCAAGAAAAGAGAAAATTTGACATAATTTTTTTATTAAAGACAAGTTGGGTTTGAGAGGAATAGAAAAATAAACAAGAATTTGGAAAGAATTAATTCCAAATTTGCAATTAAAAAATTTGTTTTTCTATTCAGAAAGGAATAATATTATGCTTACTTTACATACAACTCAAACAAAGACAAAAATTATACTTTTAAAAGATGAATTTTTTCAATTAATTAAAAAATTTAAGAAGATAGAACCTGTTGAAATTATAGATGAAGATCCAGATTACTTAACTGAAGAAGAGATGAAAGCTCGTACTGAAGCCTTAAAGGAATTGGAAAAAGGGGAGACAGTTTCAGCAGACGAATATTTTAGGAAACGATTTCCAAAAGAAAATGTAAATGTATAAAGTAGAGTATTCTCAAAAATTCGAAAAGTTCCTGGATAAGCAATCTGACCGTTTTATAAAGCGATTTGAAAAAAGCAGGAAGAAATTGCAAAAGTAATAATTATCGCTGAATATAAAAAACTCAATGGCTTTAAAAACGATTATCGTTTGAGAATTGGGACATATCGTTTTTTCTATACAATTATTGAAGATCGTAGTTTGATCTATTTTTATCATGCTAATTCAAGAGGTGACATCTATAAAAAATAGGGAAAAATCTGATAAAAATTTGACAAAATATTTTAATATATAATTTTATTAAATAAGCATATTTTCAAAAATAAAATCAATGAGGAGGACAAATGAAAAGAGTTTTAGTAGAGATAAACGATGACTCTTATAACAAATTTTTAGATACAATAAGTAAACTTCCAGATGATAAAATCCGTTTTTGGGAGGAAATAGATAAAGATGATTTTTTCACTGCTGATGACAACAAAGTCTATCAAAAAGCAATAGAAGAATTGAAAAAAGGTAGAGCTATCTCATTAAATAAGATAAAAAAAGAATTAAATGTATGAAATAAAGTTTTCCAGAGATGTTTTTAATTTTTTGACGAAAAGGAATAAAAACTTCCAGAAAAAACTGGTTAATCGT
>JAYEOL010000030.1 GCA_034722995.1 Candidatus Cloacimonadota bacterium
AACTTCCAAAAACCGGCGATACACTTCTAACAGTTTTCTCAAGCATTGTTGTATTACAACTTTTAGCTTTGAGAATGAGTATAAAAAAGATGAAATATCTTAATAAACTCCATGTGCCCAGACATGGTGTTCATCCAGATGTACCAAAAAATGTGTCAAAATCAATTACTGTGGATTAGAGAAATTACATTATGGAGTGCTTGCCTTCGTCCCGATACATCGGGAGCAAAGCAAGGCTGAAACGAATCCCGTGTAATTGGATTACATAGGACGAACTTTCAGCAAAGGAAACCAAGTTAAATAAGGAAAAAATGAAAATAGGTTTTGGTTATGATGTGCATCCTTTAGTTAAAGGAAGAAAGCTCATTTTAGGTGGAGTAGAAATCCCATTTGAAAAGGGGCTTTCTGGTCATTCCGATGGCGATGCGCTAATACATGCCATTATCGATGCTCTTTTAGGCGCAGCATCGCTTGGTGATATCGGCTCTTATTTTCCAGATACTGATAAAAAATACAGAGATATTTCCAGTCTGATTTTATTAGAAGAAACAGGTAAGATTTTGGCTAACAAAAAATTTCATATAATTAACATTGATTCAACAATTGTTCTTGAAAAACCTAAGTTACAGATTTATATTCCAGAAATGAAATACAACATTGCTGAGAAACTTGACATTAAAGAAGACCAAATCTCTATAAAAGCTACAAGAGAAGAAGGATTAGGATTTGTAGGAAAAGGTGAAGGGATAAAAGTTTATGCCGTGGCTTTAATTGATGAATTTAAAACGGAGTGCTGAAATCCCGATATATCGGGAATTTATCGGGAGACGAACTTTCAGCAGAATATCAAGGCAAGGCGGAAAGTTCCTTGCGATTTTATCGCAACTCATTTTCGCCTCGCTTCGCCGTAGCCTGTCCACAGTCCAGATTATATCGGGATGGAAGATGGGCTACGCGAAGGCAAGCACTCCGAAAAAGCAAGAAACGGAGTTAAGTGCAAAAAGCAGATTTAATAATCAAAAATGCAAATCAACTGCTGACAGTAAAATCTGGCAGTTCTAAAATCAGAACCGAAATGCAGAATCTTGGAATTATTCAAAACGGTGCAATTGCTATTTTGGAGGGAGAAATTGAGGGGGTTGGCACTACAAAAGAAATTACAGAAAATTTTATTTCCGAAAATGTCATTGATGCAACAGATAAAATAGTAATGCCTGGTTTTGTTGACCCACATACGCATCCAATTTTTGTAAAGACCAGAGAAAATGAGTTTGAAATGAGAATTAAAGGAAAATCATATAAAGAAATTTCCCAATCCGGTGGTGGCATTCGCTCAAGTGTGAATGATGTCAGAAAAGCTTCAAAAGCAGAACTGGTAGAACTCGGTCTGAAGAGAATTAATAAGATGCTTGAAATGGGAACAACCACTATAGAAGCAAAAAGTGGATATGGACTTTCCACAGCGTCAGAAATAAAAATGCTGGAAACGATTTCAGAGATAAACAGAATTTCAGAAATGGACATTATTCCTACATTTTTAGGTGCTCACGAATTTCCAGAAGAATATAAAAACAATCCAGAAGAATACATAAGAATTTTAATTGATGAAATGCTACCGGAAGTTAAAAAGCGAAATCTTGCGGAATATTGTGATATTTTTTGTGAGAAACATGTTTTTAATGTTGAGCAATCCAGAAGAATTCTTTCAGAAGCGAAGAAATTGGGCTTTAAGATTCGTATGCATGCGGACGAACTGGAACCGATAGGTGGAGCGGAGCTCGCAGCAGAACTGGGAGCAATTTCCGCAGATCATCTCGTTGCAATTTCAGATAATGGAATTCAAAAGATGAAAGAAGTGGATGTAATTCCAATTTTGCTTCCGGCCACGACTTTCAGTTTGGGATTGAAAAAATATGCTCCAGCCAGAAAAATGATTGACTCTGGATTGCCAATTGCTCTTGCCACCGATTTTAATCCCGGTTCATCTCATTGCGACTCTATGCAGACTGTAATTAGTTTAGCTTGCATAGAAATGGGTTTACTGCCTTCTGAAGCCATTGTTGCATCTACGATTAATGCTGCTTATTCCTTAGAATTAGGGGACACAATTGGTTCAATAGAAGTCGGAAAGCAAGCAGATATTTTGATTTTGGATATGCCTTCATATAAATATCTTCCTTACCATCTTGGGAGTAATTGTGTGGATATGGTTATTAAAAAGGGGAGGGTTGTATTTAACAACTCTCAAGGATAAATCAGAGGAAGCTTAATGAAAAGTATTTACTGGATATGGGATTATGACATAGATGAAAGAACATTTATTGATATTTTGAATCATAAAAGGAATATTGGTAATTTAGACTATCTTTGGGCAACACAAAGATTGTTAGAATATGCTCGTTATCAAGATGTTATAAAATTCTTAGGCTTTTCTGAATTTGTAAAGAGATGGCCACTTATAAGAAACAGAATTAGGTCTAATAGCCGACGACGAGGATATGACTTTTTACTAAAATGGCTAACAGAGCTACATCCAGAGAAGTTCAATGGATAGAAATTTTTATTTCAACAAACTGTATCCTTTGCAGGATAATTTTCTTTCGGTTATACAAAAAATAGATCAAAAATTTTATCTAACCGGTAGAACAGTTGCATCAAGAGTTTACTTACATCATCGGTTTTCTGATGACCTTGATTTCTTTGTGAATGATAAACCAGAGTTTAAACTTTGGGTTGATAGGATTCTTGATGCAGTGGCAAAAAATAAAGAATGGCACTTAGATATTTCTTTGAGAGAAAACCGCTTTGCCAGATGTCTAATTGTGGAAAGAGGGATTGAATTGAAGATAGAATTTGTAAATGATGTGCCGTCTCATATCGGCCTTATAAGAAATCATCCAATTCTTGGTAGAATTGATAGTCCCGAAAATATATTGGCTAATAGAGTAACAGCAATTGTTGATAGAAACGAGCCAAAGGATGTTGTTGATGTTTGGGCATTCTGTACTAAAATGGGTCTATCATTATCTGAAGCACTAAAAAATGCTGGTAGTAAAGCTGCTGGAATATTTTCTCTTGATGTGGCTCGGATTTTATATTTAGCAGAGAACCATGATTTCTCTACAATTAAATGGATAAAAATACCTGACTTTGGCATTTTGATTCAAGATATAAAAAAGATTGTAGATAAATTAATTGAAATAACGGAGTAAAATTTTGCGTGAAATAAAATAATTACTGAGGTAGAGAGATGACTAAACACTACAAAAAATATGCAGTCTTAATTTTCCTATTGTGTTTAATTATACCAAATGGTATTTTGACTGCACAAACTATGCCTCAAAAAGAAGAGGTTTACTATAGCGTTTCTGTAGTTGGTGCGGTTGTGAATCCCGGAGTATATCACTTACTTCCAACGAGCAGAGTTTCTGAGGTTTTGCTTAAAGCAAATTACATAAGAGATACTCTTTTTGTTGATATTGAAGAAATATTGAGTAATTCCTCTACAAGAAATATTATTCTAAAACGAGTGGATAAGACCACAAAAGTAGACTTAGAGAAGTTTAATACTTATGGAGACGAGGGAAACAACCCTTATATTTCAGATGGTGATATTATCTTTGTCCCGGT
>JAYEOL010000031.1 GCA_034722995.1 Candidatus Cloacimonadota bacterium
TCCTGGAACTTATTACGAAAATGTAAATTTTAATGGGAAAAATATTACACTTACCAGTCTGTTCCTTACAACTCAAGATTATTCCTACATTGACTCAACTATAATTAATGGCAATCAAGATGGTAGTGTTATAAGATTTTCTCTTGGAGAAGATACCACAGCTATTTTGTGTGGATTTACCATTACTAATGGATATGCTGAAAGAGGTGGAGGTCTCTACTGCAGTAGTTCGAATCCAAGTTTAAACAATCTTATCATTATTGGAAATACTGCTAGTTCTGGTGCTGGGATTTACTGTAGTGGTTCAAGTCCGAGTTTAAATAATGTGACCATCAGTAATAATATTGCGAACGATTCTGGTGGAGGAATAAATATTTGTGAATCCAGTCCAAATTTAGTTAATTGTATCTTATGGAACAATACTCCTCAAGAAATTTATTTAGATACATACAGTTCTGTTACAGTAACTTATTCAGATATTCAAGTAGGATGGGATGGTGATGGCAACATATCTGATAACCCATGCTTTGCAGATACTGCCAGTGGCGACTACTCATTAACCTGGAATGATTCTGTCCGCAGTGCCTGTATAGACACAGGGGACCCAGAGACCGAATGGGATGAAGATAATACCCTACCTGATATGGGCGCTATCCCTGCAACAACCCACAATTATGATTACAGAACCCTCTATGAAGACTGGAACTGGTTCTCATTTCCTGTTCGGGATACAGTAACAATAGGAAATGTGGATGCCTTAGAAATACTGGATCCAATACTGGATAATATGGAAGAAGTTATCGGGCTAAATGAAGTTAACCAATTCGTAAGGATTTATTGGAACCCTGATAGTATGGCATGGGAAAATGAAATAGGAGATTTTCGGAGTGTAGATGGTTATAAGATAGAGATGAATGCACCTGACACTTTGCCAATTTCAGGTTTTCTTGAAGACCCTGATGCAGTAATAACAATGGAAGCAGAGGCAGAATATGGAAATTGGATTGGCTATTTTATTGAGCATAGTATGAAACCTCAGGATGCTTTTTCACAGGTATGGGATAAGCTTACTTATATTAAGGCACAAAATTGGACTATTCTATTTGATAAACAACAACAAGCTCAACCACCGGCTGTTTGTCCTACTGTTGACTATGGAAAATCTTATGTAGTGGGTGTATCAGAGGATTGCAGTTTTACCTGGGGGCTTCCTTTAGCACCTGCTGAACCTTACGAGAAACCAGAAACAGTAGTATTTGGTTATCAGGAAAACTCAGACTATATGCCGATATTTGTTGATAGTACGGAAGCTGTTACCGGTATAGATGAGATAGGTGTGTTCCTTGGAGATGAATGCGTTGGAGCCAGTGTAGTGGAAGGGTATCCAGTATTTATCCCCGCATACATAGAAGAAGATTCTACAGGAAATAAAGACTTTAATGAACTAACTTTTCAAATAGCAACTTATGGTAAAGGTGGAAAAAGAAGCATCCCTGCTTTTGTGTATAATGAAATGAAAGATGCTTTTGTAAAAGAGCCAATCATTCTTGATAATAAAAGCTATGCTATTGTAAGATTAGGCACAGGAGCAGGAATTGAATTCCCGAAAGAATTTACCCTCTATCAGAACTATCCGAATCCGATAACAAATTCTATTACTATCTCTTTTATTCCATCCCCAGGAGTTGAGAAGTCAGAGATTAAAATATATAACATCAAAGGTCAGCTTGTAAGAACTCTTACACTAATGACCAATGACAAATGTCCAATGACTAAAGTAGTATGGGATGGAAAAGATGATAATGGAAAGCGGTTAGGAAATGGGATTTACTTCTATAAGTTAATTTCTGGTGATAAATCAGCAATTAAGAAGATGGTATTGATGCATTAAAACAAAAAAACACACGGGTAGGTGCAGGTTGAACTTGCACCTACCCCTAAACATTGGAAACAAATTATGAAAAAAATAATAATTTTATCAGTCCTTTTCCAGATTTTATCGGGATTATTCTTTCCATTTTCTGTGCTTCTTTCCGATACAATTATCGTAGATACAAATGGAGGTGGCAATTATTTAACTATACAAGAAGGCATAACTGCAGCAACAGACGGTGATACAGTTTTAGTGTATCCCGGAACCTATTACGAAAACATAAATTACAATGGGAAAAATATCACAGTTGCAAGTAAATATATTACTACACAAAACAATTCTTATATTGATTCAACAATAATTGATGGTAATCAGAATGGAAGTGTGGTTACTTTTGAAAGTGGAGAAGATAGCACTGCTGTTTTATACGGCTTTACTGTTCAGAATGGAAGTGGGACATATTATTCTCATAATTACCACGGCGGTGGCATATTATGTAAAAATGCTAATCCTACAATCAATAATTGTATTATAGGAAACAACTCTGCTGAACAGGGAGGTGGTATAAGCTGCGTTTCGTCTAATATTCACTTAACGGGTGTCACAATTAAAAATAATAATGCTGAATATGGTGGTGGTGGAATACTTTTCTGGAATAATTCTAATGCAAGTTTTGATGTTGAGGAACGATGTAATATTTTCTTAAATTATGGCTCAAATAGTTGCGATCTACGTTCAAACAATTGTAACATAATAGATATTATAGTTGATACATTTACAGTAATGGAACCTGATAATTATTTTGCTTATCCTATTGAATATTTTAATTTTGATATATTAAATTATAAAGTTGAACCAGTTAATCAAGATTTATATGTAAGTCCAGATGGAGATGATAGTAACAGTGGTTTAATACCATTAGAACCACTGAAAACCATTTCTTATGCTTTAACCAAAATTGCTTCTGATAGCACCCGCCCTAATACAATTAATTTATCAGCTGGTATTTATTCTCCTTCCTTAACAGGAGAGATATTTCCTCTTAATTGTAGAAGTTATGTTTCAATAATAGGAGATGATGAAGAGAATACAATACTTGATGGAAATAGTTTGTCCTGTATTATGGCATGTGTTTTTGGAGATATCCATTTTTCCATTGAAAATTTGACTATTCAGAATGGTAACGCTTATATTGGTGGTGGTATAAGATGTAGTATAAATTCCAGTCCGACTATAAAAAATATAACCATAAGAAATAATTCTGCCTTAAGTGGCGGGGGAATTTTTTGTAATAACTGCAACCCTATTTTTGAGAATGTAACAATTATTGATAATTTCGCTGAAGGATCTGATGGTGGAATTTGGTGTAGGGAAAGTAATGCTATTTTCATAAATTGCATTATTAGAAATAATTTTGTTCAAGAAGCATCAGCTGGGGGTATTTCGTTACTTCAAAATAGCAATGCAATACTTATAAATGCAGAGATAAATGGAAATAATGCTAATGATCCTTTGTTGGGCCATGGTGGTGGCATTTTAATCTCAGCAAGTTCTAATTCTGAACTAATAAATAAAACTATTTGTAATAATTCTGCCAATTTGGGTGGTGGTATATATTGTTCAAAAGGGTTAAATATTACTAATTCTATTTTCTATAATAATTCTCCCGAACAAATATATGCAACTTCTACGAATATAGATACAATAGAAGTATCCTATTCTAATTTCCAGGATGGTGAAGATGGCATTCAATTAGGTGGAAATATGCAAATTAACTGGCTGGAAGGCAACATGGATTCTATTCCACAATTTGTGGGAGGAGACCCATTTAGTTATCGGTTAACAGAAGGTTCTCCCTGCATAGACGCTGGCAATCCAGATACTACTGGCCTAAATTTACCACCTTATGATTTAGCTGGTAATCCAAGAATATACAACGATACAATAGATATGGGAGCGTATGAATGGCAAGGAAATGGCGCAGTTGACCCAGAAGATGAATTTTACAAAGATTTATATCTTTTCCAGAATAAGCCCAATCCTTTTAGTTCATCTACAACAATTACATTCATTTCTGCAGATTACGAGAGAATAAAGGATTATAAATTGTCAATATACAATGCACGAGGACAACTTATAAAAACTTATGATGGCAAGAGAGATAATTTCTGGGTAAAAACAGATATAGTCTGGGATGGGACTGATGAGAAGGGAAAGAAAGTTCCGAGTGGAGTGTATTTTTATAAGTTAAGTTATGGCAAAAACTCAGTAACCAAGAGGATGGTTTTGGTTCGATAGATTATACATTTCAATATTGAGAGATTTTTAGAAATTATATGAATCTGAATGAAAACCCCACCAATGATACAGGAATTGTTGTAAATATTCAAGATGATTTTGCCTTTGTTGAAGTAGAAAAAGGGGAGATTTGTAATACCTGTAAATTGAGATCTCTCTGCTTCCATAAAGGAGATGAAATAACAACATTTAAAATTAAAAACATTCTTAATGCCAAAAAGGGTGATAAAGTCTCTTTTGTGATAGAGCCAAAAATTCGTATCCTGAGTTCATTTCTCATTTATATTATACCAATAATTTTATTAATCTCAAGTTATTGTATAAGTAAATATTGCCTTCATCTTTCAGAGAATTTGTCCATTCTTATAGCAATAGTATCTGTTGCTTTATGTTTCTTCATTTTGAAATTTATAGACAGAATTTTTATTAGAAAAGATTTCATTAACCCCAAAATGGTAAAGAAGATTTAATAAGTAGGCAGTGGCAGTTGGCAGTAGCAGTTGGAAGTTGGCACTTAAAAGCGATTATAAATAAGTTGTGAAAGAAAAAAATAATCTTTGAATTCTTTAATTTCATTTTGTTGAAAAAACGAGGAGAGTTAAAATGAAAATAACACTTAAAAATATGATATTTTATGGATATCACGGCTTGCACGAACATGAACGCACATTGGGACAGAGGTTCTCTGTGGATATCACTGCAATTACAGACCCCAGCCTTGATGCACATATCAAAAAACTGAATGATACAGTTGATTACACTGCTATCTTTGATGTTGTTAAAAATGAAGTTGAGAATTATAAATACCATCTTTTGGAAAAATTAGCCAATAAGATTCTGGACAGCATTCTTGCACGGTTTCCACTGGTGCAGAAGTGCCAAATTAAAATCAGGAAGATTGCTGTTCCTATCAATGGCACTTTAGATTATGTTGAACTGGAAATGGAAAGGGAAAGATGATGCGTGGAGCGGAGAGCAGAGAGCGTAGAGCGTAGAGCGTAATAGAGGTTTTGCGGTTTTAGAATGAAATATAATGTTGTATTTATCGGAATAGGGTCAAATTTAGGGAATAGAGAAGGGAATATTAAAAAGGCGATTCTGAAAATAAGTGAATTACCTCAAACTTCAATTGTTACTACTTCTTCTATTATTAATACAAAGCCAATAGGAAAAGCAGGCCAGCCTGACTTTTTAAACTGTGTTATCAAGATTGAGACAAATTTTAATGCGCAGAAACTCCTAACACAATTGAAAAAGATTGAAAGTGATATGGGACGTATTCGTGGAGAGAAGTGGGGACCTCGTATAATTGATTTAGATATTCTGTTTTTTAATGATGAGATTATTAATACAAAAAATTTGCAAATTCCGCATCCTGAAATTTTGAAAAGAAAATTTATTTTAACTTCTTTGAAAGAAATAGCTCCAGAATTTGTACATCCGATAGAAAAGAAAACCATAGAAGATTTGTATACTGAATATTTATTATGAATGAGGATAATGGTTGAATCAGTTGAATTACTCAAATGGTTTAACCAGTTCAACCGATTTACCCAGTTTAACCAATTTAACTAGCCGAAATAATGCTTGACATAAATACGCATAAAAATACACATTGTAACAAAAAGAATGGTGGAATAAAATGATTGAAAAACATACAAGATTAAATATAACTTTGCCTAATTCCATTGTTAATGAATTATTTAAGGTTGCAGAGGAATTAAACGACAAAAGAAGCAGAATAATTGCACGAGCTTTGGAACTATATTTTGATGAGCTTGATGGACAGATTGCTGATAAGAGATGGAAGGAATACAAAGAAGGGAAAACAAAGGCAATACCAGCCGATGAAGTATATAAAGACTTGGATATCTAATGCTCAAAATTGAATATTTGCCAGATGCTAAAAAAGATTTGGAAAAGATAGATAAACTATGGCAAAGGAAAATCAAAAACAGTCTTCAAATACTTACTGAAAATCCAGCACTTTTAAAAAATAAAATTAAGAAACTAAAAGGGAAATATAAGGACTACTTTAGGTTGAGAGTTGGTAATTATAGAGTGATTTTTAGGATAGAAAAAAGGAAATTAGTTATTTTAGTTGTGAGAATTGCACACAGGAAAGAAATATACAAATGAAAATATTTAATAGTTTGAATAGAATCCCGATACATTCATCAATGTTGAATTACTTAGAGAATGTCGGGATATTTCTTCTGTGAATAGATTAGAGAACTTAATATGGGACCAACTATTTTATTAGATAAATCTACTCTTCAATCCTTATCTTGGAAAGAATTATCTTTTTTGTATAGATACTATTACTTAAATATTCCCCCAGTTTTGATTATTGAAATTCTTGGGGATTTAAAGAAGTTTTCTGATGATAAAATCCGTGGAGAATCTGAAGTTAAAAAAATTGCAAATAAACTTTCCTCAATAGGAGACAAACAAATAAATGCACATTATAGCAAAATTGCTATAAACTCTTTATTAGGATATCCTATTAAAATGAAAGGGATACCAATTTCTCATAAAACCCCTTTTATATCCAGAAATGGTGCTATGTTATTAGAGGAATCTCCAGAAGAAAAAGCACTAAAAAGATGGCAAATTGGAGAGTTTATTGGAACTGAACAGATTCTTGCTAAAAGATGGAGAGAAACAACAAGAGGGTATGATTTAGACCTATTTAAGAAAAACCTTAAAAAAATTCATAAAAAAACGAGAAAGGTAAACTCATATGATGACTTAAATATTTTAGTTGAAGAACTTTTGGATATACCTTTTAACCAAAAATACTATATTAGATGGACAATTCAGAATTTGGATCTTATAGGTGGACTTGAAAAAAAAGTATTAGAGAGATGGGAGAAAAACAATTATAGAACGTTTAAAAATTTTGCTCCTTATGCTTATTATTTTTTTAAAGTAGATTTTGCATTTCAACTTGGTTTATTAAATAATAATCTCATTGGAACAAAGTCAACGAATAGAGTAGATCTTGAATATTTGTACTACTTACCCTTTACTGAAGTATTTTCTTCTGGTGACAAGTTTTTAATTGAATTTTCTAAAATTTTTCTTAATAAAAACCAATATTTTATAACTCGAGATGATTTAAAGAAAGACCTAAAAAGTATTTATGAATATTTTAATGAAAATCCTGAAAAGGATAATAGTTATCCACCCGAGAATAAAAATTCTTTTACATATCAGATTTGGCAAAAATACAGACCTACTCAACCATCCTCAATAAGTGAATGGATAGAAAGTATAAAGAAGCAAAGAGAAAATAAAACTTAATTTTAAGTATTTATAAGGAAAATTACAAAAAAGGAATTATACTAATATTAAGAAAGGATTTAACTATGAAAACCATAAAAATAAAAAGAATCTCAATATTACTAATTTTGGTTTTATTAATAAGTTTTTCGCAACTATTATCACAAACTAATGAAACAGAAGCAGAAAAATATTTTAATCTTGGGGAAGATTATTATGAGCAAGGTTTAATAGATAAAGCGATAGAATGCTATCAGAAGGTAGTTGAGATTAATCCTGATGATGCATACGCATACTACAATATGGGATATGCTTATGGTGATAAAGGCAACTATAATAAAGCAATAGAATGCTTTCAGAAGGCAGTTGAGATTAATCCTGATTTTGCAGTCGCATACAACAGCATGGGAATGGCTTATGGTGTAAAAGGCAACTACGATAAAGCGATAGAATGCTATCAGAAGGTAGTTGAGATTAATCCTGATGATGCAAAAGCGCATTTTAATCTTGGTGATCAGTATTTTAATAAGACCTTATATGACGAAGCTATAAAAGAATATGAGATTGCACTTAATTATACTCAAGATGATTTAGATAAGGCCGTTTTATATGAGAGACTTGGACATTTATATCATCATCCTAAAGAGAATTATGATAAATCAATTGAATACTTCAAGAAAGCCCTAAACATCCAGCCAGAAGACGAAATAATTTACGTTAATATGGGAACAGTTTACGCTGATAAAGGTGACTATAGCAAAGCAATAGAATACTATCAGAAGGCAATTGAGATTGATCCTGATGATGCAAGCGCATACTACAACATGGGAAATGCTTATGATAAAATGGGCAATTATGATAAAGCAATAGCCTTCTATCAGAAAGCGATAGAAATCAATCCTGATGATGCATACGCATACAACAATATGGGACTTGTTTATTATTATAAAGGCTGGAAGACATCAGCAGCAGATTATTTATATCAAGCAGGTTTAATATATTTAAAACAAAACAATAGACAACGAGTTCTTCGACAAATCGATGTTATGAAAGACCTTGTTCCTGATTCACCACTAATTCATTTGTTAACAGAAAAATTATATTCCCAAGATATTGAACCAACTCCCCAAGATGAAGATATTACATACTCTGGCAGTGGTTTTATCATACATAATGATGGTTTTATTGTTACCAATTATCATATAATAGAAGGTATGGAAAATATTGATATTTATTTTCCGATAAAAGATAAACAATACAAAGCAAAGGTTTTTATCAAAGATATTAACAATGATATTGCTTTGTTAAAGATTGATGATCCAAGATTTACAAAAGAGGTTACAAATATTCCTTTTGGATTAGGAAATTCTTCTGATATAAAAGTGGGACAGGAAGTTTATACAATTGGTTTTCCAATGGGAGACATATTAGGTAAATCCGCTAAACTATCAACTGGAGTAGTAAATTCAGTTATGGGAATATTAGATGACCCGACTTTAATTCAAATAAGCAATCCTATTCAGCCAGGCAATAGCGGTGGTGCTCTTTTTAATAGTAATGGTGATGTAATTGGTATTGTAATAGCTTCTTTAAATGCCAAATATTTCTATGAGAATACAGATATTATTCCACAGAATGTTAATTTTGCCATTAAAGTTGATTATCTAAAAAATCTTATCTCAATGTTACCTGATGGAGAGGAGATTTTAAATAGAAAAAGCCAGATAAGTAATTTGCCTTTAGAAACTCAATTTGAGAAGATAAAACCATTTGTAGTTAATATTAAAGCATATTAAATATTTCTTTATTTCAATTTATTAAAAAATGAAACGGAATAAATTTTAAATTGATTTATTTTACACACCCCGCTTCCGATAAATCGGAACCACCCCTCTTTTTAGAGGGGATTTCATTAATTCTCCTCTTGAGAGGAGTCCCCGATTTATCGGGGGAGGTATGTTAACTTTAAAAGGAAAAATTTATTTTCTCACATAGGATAAAATTTATATGCAAACCATCAAAAATAAATTCATCGCAGTTGAAGTGGTCAATGATACAAACAACATAAATTTTGCAAAGTCCTTTAAACAATTTGACAAACTTCTAAATGAGATAAGAAAAGTGTCTCCATAATCAGGATTATGCAAAAAGAGACTTCAATAATTATTTTAGCTGCAGGAAAGGGAGTTCGCATGAAATCTGAACTTCCTAAGGTTGCATTCAAATTGGGTGGAATTTCACTTATTGAAAGAGTTGTTAGTACAGTTAAGCAACTTTCTTTTTCAAAAATTGTTGTAGTTGTCGGATATAAGAAAGCAATTGTAAAAAAGTGTCTTGCTGATTATGATAATATTATATTTGCTGACCAAGAAATTCAGAATGGTACTGGTCATGCAGTTATGGTAACTGAGAATTATTTTTCTAAATATGATGGAAATATTATAATAATTCCTGGAGATGTTCCATTGCTAAGTTTAGAAACTTTAGTAGAACTTAAAAATTTGCATAATTCTGAAAATGCTTCTGCTACTGTGTTAACGGCAGTTTTAGATAATCCTACTGACTATGGAAGAATTGTAAGAGATAATAATGGATTTGTAGAAAGAATTGTTGAATATAAAGATGCTAATGAAGAGGAAAGAAAAATTCGTGAAATCAATTCAGGAGTTTTCTGCTTTAAAGGTAGAAGTCTCTTTTCCGCTCTTTCACAGATTGACAATAATAATGCACAAAGGGAATTATATCTAACTGATACTTTAGAAATTCTAAGAAAAGATGGCAATAAGATTGCCGCAATGAAAGTTAAAGATTCAATGGAAGTTTTTGGTATTAATTCTCGCAAGCAACTTGATTATTTAGAAGATTATATTCAGGGAAAGAAGCCATAAATGGAAAACTTATATTCTCCCTGGCGGATTGATTATATTTTGCAGAAAAAAAGTGACAAATGCATCCTTTGCGAAAAGCCAAAGGCAAATGATGACAAGAATCTTTTGATACTTAAGCGAGGCGAATGCACTTATATCATAATGAATTTATATCCTTATAACAATGCACATCTGATGATTGTTCCTTATCGGCATATATCAAAACTTTCAGAATTAAGGGACAAAGAACTTCTTGAGATGTCAAAGATGATGCAACTATCAGAGAAAGTATTAAGTAAAGTTTATCGTCCTGATGGATTCAATATAGGTATGAATTTGGGAGAAGTTGCTGGTGCTGGCGTTGCAGACCATATTCATATTCATATTGTCCCACGATGGATAGGCGATACTAATTTTATATCAACAATAGGAAAAATTAGAGTAATGCCAGAACGAATGGAAGATACTTATAAAAAATTGAAATATGAGTTTAACAAAGAAGAAATATAGAATGTTTAAACATCTAAAACTCTTTCTGATTTTTTTTTTATTGTCATTATAGTGTATTTATGCATTACCATTTTTAGTTCCCTGGAAATTTCTAAAAATGATAAAGTAGAGACCTCAATTGAAAAATACGATATTTCTATCCAAGTTTTAAATGGTTGTGGAATGACCGGATTAGCCCGTGAAGTACGGAATAAACTTATTGATAAAGGTCTTAATGTGTTATCATTTGGGAATGCTGATAAATTTTGTTTTATAAGAACTGTTCTTATTATTCGCAGTATTAATCCACAGAAATTGGAAACTATTAAAAAAATTTTACCAATTAAAAATATCTATCGCCAGATTAAAGAAGATTCATTATATGATTTTATTATAATTGTTGGTAAAGATTATAAAGAGTATTTTGGTGAGCTGAAATAGATAATGGAAAAATATTCAACTAAGAATAAGTTAGATATAATCATTCAGTTAGCAAAAGAAAAAAAGGCAGAGGATTTAATCTCTTTGAATGTTGAAAATGTTAGTAGTTTGACAGATAGAATTATTATTTGTAGTGGGGATAGAACAATGCATACTCGTGCTATTGGAAAATATATTATTGAGGAAACCAAAAAAATGGATATGAAAATGCATCATCAGGAAGGAATACAAAACGGAACATGGATACTACTTGACTTTGGTGATGTTGTTATGCATATTTTTGATAGAAGTGCTCGGGAGTTTTATAAATTAGATGAACTTTGGAAAGAGTTGGCTAAAAAAGTTGAGCATAATTTATCTGAATACACATAGCTCAGTATACTGCAATCAATCCGTCTGGGCGCCTGTCTGGGCTTGGCCTAGCCAAGACTGGCCGAGACTGATAAAATTTCGCATTATCTTTAAAAAGCAGGATAAAATTTGAAAAAGGATAAAATATCAAAATTCAATTCACAAAATCTTTACCCTGTTAGATTTTTATTATTGTAATAATTGTAATTGTTGAAAGGAACGGAGATGATAAAAATAAATAAACTATATTATTTGATAATTATCTAACGGGGCAGGTAATTTAAAATGACTCAAAAATCAAATTTACCCTGTGAAATAACGGACAAGAAAAGTGGTAAGGAGATGAACAAACAAAATATTTCACAGGGTGAAAAACATATTTACGATTTAGAAGAGCGTACTTATAAATTTTCTAAAAGAGTTAGAATCTTTGTTAAAAAATTACCGAGAACGATAGCGAACATTGAAGATGGGAAACAACTAATTAAAGCATCGGGTTCTGTTGGAGCCAATTATATAGAAGCTAATGAGTCATTAAGTAAAAAAGATTTTGTCTTTAGGATAAAAATTTGTAGAAAAGAAGCAAAAGAGAGTGCATATTTTTTAAGGCTAATAAAAGAAACCAATCCAAAAGAACTTGAGAATGAAGCATTAGCTCTTTACAATGAAGCGATAGAGTTAAAGAAAATTTTTTCATCAATTATAGGAAAATCAAAATAATTGTTTTTTTATTAGAATTTTAGTGATTGATATTTATTTGTTATTTGGTGTTTGCTATTTGGTATTTAATTTATCAGTAAATTTTGATGTTCTACAAAATATTTGCCAAAAAACAAAGATTTTATTTGTAATACTATAAAATTATACAAGAGGATAAGATGTTAATTGATATAATAAAAGCAAAAATTCGTGAAAGTATTAAATCACAGAATTTGAAACCACCTTCAAAATCAAAGATTAATGTTGAATATCCCAAATACAAAAAATTTGGTGATTATGCGACAAATATTGCTTTAAGTTTATCTAAAAGATGCAAAGAGGAACCGATGGCATTGGCTAAGAAGTTAGCCACATTTTTAAACTCAGACCCGTTATTCAAAGAGGTTTATGCTGAAAAGCCTGGTTTTATAAATTTCCGTATCTCACATAAATTTTTAAGGCAAAGCCTTAAAGATATAATTCAGCAAAAAGAGAAATTTGGTTCAACCCGACAAAAGAGAAAGAAAAAAGTTCTTCTTGAATTTGTAAGTGCGAATCCAACAGGACCTCTTAATGTTGTGAATGCACGTGCTGGTGCATTGGGCGATTCACTTGCAAATATATTTTCCTTTCTGGGTTATTATGTTGAAAAGGAGTATTATATAAATGATACGGGTAATCAAGTTGAACTGTTGGTTGAATCCATTGAATGTGAACTCAACAAATTAGACAATATTGAGGTTGAAGAATTAGAAGATGGGTATAAAGGTGAGTATATAGTTAATATTGCAAAAAATATTTTAGAGAGGGAAGGAACTATTTTTTTTAATTTACCCAAAAAAGAAAGATATGATAAGATTGAAAAATATGCTGTTAGTAGTATATTGGCAAACCAGAAGAAAACTCTTGAATCTTTTAAAGTGTATTTTGATAATTGGATATCTGAAAGCGAATTAAGACAAAAGGGATGTGTTGAAGATATCCTAACTTATCTTTCTGAAACAGGAAATATCTTTGATAAAGATGGTGCTGTATGGCTTTGTAGTAGTAAATTTGGTGATGTAAAAGATCGCGTTATAATGCGAACCGATGGCACAGTTACATATCTTGTGCCTGACCTTGCATATCATATTACAAAGTATAAACGAGGATTTGATAAGATAATTGATATATTAGGACCCGACCACCATGGCCATATTTCAAAACTAAAAGCAGGTATTACTATTTTAGGATATAAAGCAAGCACACTTTCATTCATTCTGTTACAACAAGTCAATTTACTTATTGATAATAAGAAGATAAAAATGTCCAAGCGTGAAGGAAATATAATAACTTTGCGTCAATTAATATCCAAAGTAGGGACTGATGCCGCTCGTTTTTTCTTTCTTATGCGAAAATTTAATACACCTTTAGATTTTGATATTGAATTAGCTAAGAAAAAATCTTCTGAAAATCCTGTTTTCTATGTTCAATATGCTCATGCAAGAATCTGTAGCATTGAGAGTGTATCACGAGCTAAAAGAATCCAAATGAGCAGATTTAATCAAGAATATCTTAAACGGCTTAACCATGATATTGAATTGGATATTATAAGACATTTGATAAAGTTTCCTGAATTAATTGTTCATATCGGAGCAACTTATGATATTAATCTTTTGACAACCTATTTAATAGAATTAGCATCACTTTTTCATAGTTTCTATCAAAAATTTAGGGTTATTAATACTAGGTACAGAGAGCTAACTTTAGCCCGCTTATATCTTTGTAAGGCAACGAAAATTGTTTTAGAGAATGGATTAAACTTGCTTGGAATATCTGCACCCCCAAAGATGTAAATTTAAGTGTGAAGTGTGAAGTGCGAAGTGTGAAGGTTACAATTCAATATATCTGCGGTTCTAATGGATAATAAAGAATTTTCAAAATGGCTGGAAAATAGAACCAAAAAGTTTGCAACACAGATAATCAAACTTGTTTCTCAACTTCCTTTAACTCCTGAAAGTAAAATAATCCGATATTAACTAACGAAATGTGGAACCTCTATTGGAGCGAATTACTTGCCCCGTTAGATAAATATACTTCTCTATGTTATGTAAAAATGTTAAGCAAAATATGAAGGATAGAAATGTTTTATTTATTATGACCATAAAAAATTATCTAACGGGGTAAAAGGCAAATCGTGCAGTAAGTAAATCTGACTTCAAACATAAGATTTCAATTTGTGAAAAAGAAGCAAGTGAAGCACAGTATTGGCTGGAAATTATAATTGAGACTGGCTTCTTGCCATCGCAACGAGTTCAACCTTATCATAAGGAGTGCAGTGAATTATTGGCTATTTTTACATCAATCGGTAAAAGCACCAAAAAATAACCTGCACCTTCCACTTCCCACTTTAGGCACTTTATTATGAGATTCACAAAAACAAATAAAATTGTCGTCCTAACTGGTGCTGGCGTTAGTGCTGAATCTGGACTGAAAACCTTTCGTGATAGTGATGGTTTATGGGAAAATTATAGAGTAGAGGATGTTGCAACATCTGAAGCTTTTAATAACAATCCAGAATTAGTATGGGAATTCTATAAACAGCGATATGAACAGCTAAAAACTGCAAAGCCTAATCCAGCACATTTTGCATTGAAAAAGTTAGAAGATCTCACTGGAGATAATTTTTCGTTGATAACTCAAAATATTGACGGATTGCATACACAGGCAGGTAACAGAAATGTGATTGAAATGCATGGAAGCATTGGCAGATGCTTTTGTGTAAAATGCAATAATGATTATTCAATTTCAGAAATTAATCTGGATGAATTAATTCCTTCATGCCCAGAATGTAAAGGAATGTTGCGACCTGATGTCGTTTGGTTCGGAGAACTTCCTTATCATCTTGACAGGATAAATGACTTAATAAAAGAAGCTGATTACTTTATCATTATTGGGACAAGTGGTATGGTTTATCCTGCAGCAGGATTTTTGCAAGTGGCAAAATACTATAAGGCCATAACAATTGGCATAAATCGTGAAAAGCCAGCTAATTTTCAGTTTATAGACAGATTCTATCAAGGTAAAGCTGGAGAGTTATTGCCCAAACTGGTTGATGAATGGATGGAAGAAGGGTAGAAATTATAAATATCAAATTTCTAATTTCAAATAAAAAAGAAAGTAAAAAATGAAATTACTAATACCAGATAATTTTTGTATCTCCTATTGGTGATTTATAATTTCATACTTTATTTTTTTTGGTTTTCTGCTATCATATTTGCTTCATTATCTGAAAGATTTCCTCATTTGATTAGCGACATTATCTAAAGCTTCTTTAGCTGTAAGTTGATTTCTCAAAACCTTTTCAATTACCCTTTCTTCAAGAAGTTTTCTTATATCAAACCAGAGTTCAATTTGTGGTTCAACTTTTGCATAATCAAGTTGATGATAGATACCTTCCAACCCAGGATATTGGTCAAATCTTTCTTGTACCTTTTTATTTTGAAGTACACTTTTTCTTACTGGCATATAGAAGGTCATCAGTGACCATTTTGCTGTTTGCTCAGGATTTGTAAACCATTTAATAAATTCCCAACAAGCTTTCTGTTTTTTTTCATCATCAGTATCTTTATCATTTTTGAAGATTACAATATTTGTTCCGCTAATAAGATTGTGCTTTGTTCGGTTATAAGGAACTGGTGTCATGCCAAGATTGAATGGTATACCGCCTTTTCTCAAATATACCATTGATACACTTGAGCCTTCTACCATTGCAACTTTGCTTGCGAGAAAGTCGTTTTGTCCATCATATCCTGTTGATAAATATGCAACTTTATATTTGTTAAGAAGGTTACAGAGATAATTTAATGCTTCAACCCCTTCTTTGCTATTGAATAATGGTTCTGTGTTATCTTCATTCATTATTTCACCACCAGCTTGAAGAAGAAGGTTCTCAAATTGCCAGGCATCAGTAGCAAAGGTTGTTCCCCATTGGTCAGTCCTTCCATCTCCATTTTTATCTTGTGTAAGTTTTTTGCAAACCGAGATGAATTCCTCCCATGTTTTTGGAGGAGAATTTACATCCAATTCATTTTGATAAAACATATCTTTGTTATAATACATAACGCGAACACTTTTATTAAATGGGAATGACCAGATAGTATCATTTATAGTACTGCTTTTGATAAATACAGGATAGAAGTCCGATAATTCCTTTTTTGGAAGTCCGTTTTTACCATTGATGAATTTTTCTATTGGAACGATTGCATCACCCTCAATAAATTTGGCTATCCAGGATTCATAAGCTTGAGCCATATCTGGTTGGGTATTTGAAACTATTGCAGCCATTAATTTTTGTGATAACGCCTGGTATCTGCCCATTGAGACGCCATTGACTTTAATATTAGGATGTGTTTCATTAAATTCCTCAATCATTGAGCTAAGCGCATCACCTAAAGGACCACCCATTGCATGCCAGAATTCTACAACAGTTTGGTCTGTTACAACTTCTTTTTTGGAACAAGCTCCAAGAATCACGATAAATAGTACAATTAAAATAATTTTATATCCTCTCATTTTTGCTCCTATAGAATTTTTTTCAAATACAAAATTACTGATATGATAGTCAAGAAAATTGATAAAAAAAATATTATTCTAATTCAATGTTTTTTGTAAAGTAAAAATAAATAAGTGCGTAGTTCAGTTGGTTAGAATTCCCAATGTAATCGGGAAGATTGCGAGTTCAAGTTTAATAACATTTTTCATCATAAGATATTTTGATATATTCAGCAGTAAAATACTTGACATAACAATCTGATTCTATAATAAAAACTAAAATTACGGGGGCGTAGTTCAGTTGGTTAGAACGTCCCGATGTAATCGGGAAGGTTGCGAGTTTTCAATCAGATAGAGTGATGTAATATATTAGTAAGTAAGATTAAATCTTTATAGATTTTATTAAGATATGAAAGCGGGGGCGTAGTTCAGCTGGTTAGAACGTCCC